>JAGQHR010000009.1 GCA_020431745.1 Candidatus Eiseniibacteriota bacterium | reverse complement strand
GGTCGTGGAGCCCGAGCGCGAGCGAGGTGAACGTCAGGTAGGTCGGTGCGTTGTCCAGGAACGACGAGAGGATCCCGGTCAGCCAGAAGAACTGCCACGGATGCTCGATTCCCAGACCCTTCCCGTGAGCCTCCAGCAGCACCAGCGCGGGAACGACCGTGACGAAGATCCCGGCGAACAGAATCGCCACTTCGTTGATCGGAAAGAACGAGAAGCGATTCGCCAGGTGGAGGTGTCGCTTGGTCGTGAAGTAGGACCCCGCCGCCAGAGCCGCCATCAGGACGACCCGCCACGGCATCGGGACGAAGACCGCGCCGATCACGCCGAGGAGGAAGAGGATGTTGTGCGTCCCGCGGATCGCGATCGGATTGATCCGCGTGACGTCGAGCGCCATCGCTTCGGGAGTTTCCCTGCGCACTGCTCGTGAGTCGATCACGTAGAAGACGGCGAGCAGGGCGCTGATCATGACCAGCCACTCGGGAACGAGCCCGAACGTCCAGGTGAAGGGGACCCCTCGCAGGTAGCCCAGAAACAGGGGGGGATCTCCCAGGGGAGTCAGGCAGCCCCCGACGTTGCTGACTACGAAGATGAAGAAGATGGGCAGATGGCGAATCTGCTGTCGCTCGGAGTTCGTCTTGAGGAAGGGACGGATGAGCAACATGCTCGCGCCGGTGGTGCCGATGAAGTTGGCGAGAACCGCACCGATGGCGAGGAAGCCGGTGTTGACCGCCGGCGTCGCGCGGATGTCTCCCGAGACGACGATCCCGCCGGAGATGACGAAGAGGCTGCCGAGCAAGGCGATGAACGCGAGGTACTCGATCATGCTGTGCGCGAGCTCCGCCCGCCCGTGAATCAGCAGGTAGATCAGGACGGGGATCGACAGACCCCAGGCAATGATCGCTCGATTGCGCAGATGCTCCCACCAATGATGGGCCACGAGGGGAAGAACCGCGATGGAGACGAGCAGGAGCACGAAGGGGACGACGGAAAACCAGGGAAGCTTCTCGGCAAGGTCACCATGTGCGGCCCCCCCGCCCTCGGAAGCGAGAGAAAGGGCGGGAACGAGAACGAGAAGGACGACGAATCGGAGGAGATGAGAGAGCCGATTCCAGGGAGACGTCACTTCTCCCCGGGCGGCTCGATCGAGTCTGTCGATGAGCGGGCCGATCTCCGAGCTCCTTTCCGACCGTGGCGATCCCCATCGAGAGAACGCGCGAACCAGATGACGGAAGCGTCCGGCGACCAACGAAATATAGGTCTGTCCGATGCCCCGGTGTAAGGAGAAACGAACCCCGGGGGCGGAGTCGAGTTTCCCGCTCCAGCGATGGGGAGATGAGCCGGCCATCGACCAAAGACGACCCGCTTCCCCCCCGCCACGTTTCCAGGGCATCCTCCGAGCAGTTGACAAGAGTCTGTCTCACAATTGCGGTTCAAGCATCTGCAATCAAGGAATATATTGATGTCATCAGTGAAGATGACAGTGAGCAGACAGGGCCACTGTGCGGCGCCGCTCTCCGGCGCCGTGTTCGAGCCGGGCCCCCACAGTCGATATAGACAACAGTGGTGATGACACCACCAGAGAACTACATTGCAACGCGAAGAGTGACTAGTAGGGTGACTAGAGGAGAGATTATTGAGCTCGGTTCGGGTCGGATGCGGCCCGGGGTTGCGACGCTGAAGCGGCGTGCCAAGCAGGAGAGGCGAACGTGAGATTGAACGCCTCCAACGAGCCGGGGTCGCTCGCGATTCGCCAATCAGGTTCTCCTTCGCGCCGCTTGTCGAGGTTGAACCAGATCGCTCCCATCACTCGGGGCCGCGCTTGAATCGAGCGATAGGCGTCCACGATCCAGCGTGCCTTTTGTCCAGATTCTCCCGCTGCCGCGGCGAACTCGGCGATCAGGATCGGCTTCTCAGGGGCCAGCCGTTCGAGGCAGTCCAGTGCCGGTGTGAACACTGCGTCGAAGGACTCCCAGTGGTGCCATTCGTCGTGATGATCGCCGAAGTTGTAACCGTCGACCCCCAACCAGTCGACCTCTCCCTTCCCGGGGTAGTAGACCTCGATGGCGTTCTCTGCGGTACGGGGGATGCTGACATTGTTGGGGGCCCAGACCCACTGCACGTTCTTCGCGCCCGACTCCTGAAAGATGTGGCGGACCCTCTTCCACGCACGGATATAGAGCTCCGGTTGGTTTCCCCAGCTGAACCAATCGCCGTTCATCTCGAAGCCGAAGCGGAGGAACACCGGGTCTGCGTAGTCGCGGGCATCGGTGGCCCATTGACGGAAGTAGTCGTCGAGTGTGCCGTCCGCGATGGCCGCGAGGTAGCTCTGTCGCCGATCTCCCCATCTCCAGAGCTCGAGGGAGACGACCGGAGTGGCACCGGCCTCGCGAATGATGTCACATCCGGACCTCGGGAAGCCGCGTCCGAGATCGCGATAGAACATGACGAGCTGGGGAGGGGAGGCGAGCTCGCCGGTCGCGTCGGAAAGCCGACCCCGGTAGCGACCGGCGCCGGTGTATATCTGATAGACGCCCCAACGAAAACCCGGCCTCGGAGGAGGGATCTCCCCATGCACGGTGTCCACGACCGGAGCCGGACCGGGAGGTGTGGACCGGGACTCCGACTCGACGCATCCGCCGATCCCTCCCGCCAGGACGAGAGCGATCCAGAGAGCCGCGCCGGACGGGAGGCGACAGGACAAGCGCAGGATCCTAACCCGAACCGTTCACGAAGCGATCTGCTGCGGTACTGGATATGCCCATGACTACTGTGTTGTGCTCGCCCTCTCTCCTCGACGTAGTGCACTGACTACACCTACGTCGTACGGGAATCGCGCGCCTTGTATCCACGGGCATCTCCAGCACCTCGCGACGATCGTTCATGAACGGTTCGGGCTAACCGTGCACCATCTTCAGCTGGAGCGCGAGGAAGTCCCAGTTGATGACGTCGAAGAACTTGTCGACATAGTCCGCGCGACGGTTCTGATACTGCAGATAGTAGGCGTGCTCCCAGACGTCGCACACGAGCAGAGGGGATACCCCTTGGAACCCCATCTGCTGGTGGCTCTCCGCGGCGAGGATGACCAGGCGGTTGCCCAACGGCTCCCAGGCGAGGATGCCCCAGCCGCTCGCCTCGGCCGATTTGGTGGCGGCGGCGAAGTGCTTCCGGAAGGCGTCTACGCTCCCGAAGCTCGTCTCGAGATGCTCCTTCACCACGCCGGTCGGTTCTCCTCCGCCGTGCGGGCTCATCGAGCTCCAGTAGATCGAGTGCAGGACATGGCCGCTTCCATGGAATGCCAGAGCGCGGCTCAAAGACTTGATCGCGCCGTAGTCACCGGTGGTGCGGGCTTCGGCCAGTGCATCCAAGGTGTCGGTCAACCCTTTGACGTACCCCGCGTGGTGCTTGTCGTGATGGATCTCGAGGATCTCCGCGCTGAGGAAGCCGGTCAGTGCCGTCTTGTCGTAGGGAAGTGGCGGGAGCGAGTAACCCTGCGTGCTGTGAGCCAGAGCGGCATCGAAGATTCCGCTCGCGCCGCCGAAGAGCCCCCCGGCCAGGGACGACAGCCCCAGCAGCTTGAGAGCGTCCCTCCGACCGACCCCAGTGAGATTCGCAGCTTCGGGGGACGTCGCCTCCATTCGGTCGGGCTGGTCATGGGGCCGAGGCTCCGAGCCGAACGACTCAGAGGACGACGAGGCATTCTCTGGCATGAAACGCACCTCCGGGAAAACGGCCGCGCGGGTGCCGCCGGCCGATCAATCGGTTCTTCGGTTCACGAGCGTTGCGGTCGCCTGGTCGGTCGCGAGGACCACCACCTCGGCGAGGGTTACGTGCGCGGGGCGCGTGGCACAGAACGCCACGACCTCGGCGACGTCTTTCGGGGTCAGCGGCCGGGTGCCGCGATAGACGGCGGCGGCGCGCGCTTCATCCCCGTGAAAGCGCACCGTGCTGAATTCGGTCTCGACGAGACCCGGATCGACCGTGGTGACCCGAATGGCCGTACCGTGCAGATCCATCCGAAGGGCCTGGGTCAACGCACGGACCGACCACTTGGTCGCGCAGTAGACCCCGCCGCCCCGATAAACCTCCCGTCCAGCGATCGAGCCGACGTTGACGATGTGACCGCGATCCCGCGCGACCATCCCGGGCGTCACGGCCCGGGTGACGTAGAGGAGCCCTTTGACGTTCGTGTCGATCATCTCCTCCCAGTCTTCGATCTCGCCATCGGGGATGGAGGCCAACCCGCGCGAAAGCCCGGCGTTGTTGACGAGGATCTCGATCGATCGCCATGCCTCGGGGAGGGCGGAAATCGCCTGGTCCACGGCGTGGCGGTCGCGGACATCGAGCACGAAGGTGTGCACGTCGGTGCCGTGCTCCTCGTGCAGCTCCTGCGCGAGCTGGTCCAGGCGGTCCTTTCGGCGCGCACAGAGAAGCAGGCGTGCACCGGTTCTGGCGAGCTCGCGAGCGCACTCCCGGCCGATCCCGCTGCTGGCTCCCGTGATGAAGGCGATGCGGTCTCTCAGCGTCGACATGCCACGGAGTCTAGCGCCAATCGACGAGGAATCCGTGGGAGAAAACCGGCTTCCGGTCAGCGCCCAGAAGACGAGCGGTCGAATGGTCCGGGAACGATTTCCGGTGTGATCACTTCCGCCGGTTGGATCCCACGGGCCAGACAGTCTTCCATGGTCACGGAAGCCCAGTTGGCCCGCAGATCTTGATCGAGTCGCGCCATCAACTCGTCGACCCTCGCCAGACCTTCCCGAGCCGTGCCGTGCGGCGCATGCCCCGCCGTCAGGATGCACGCGATGATCTCGTAGACCGAGATCCGCTCCGGTGCGCGCGCGGGGGCGATGCCGGTTGCGCCCTCGGCGAGCACGACGTGGAGGATACCGCCCTCGGTGAGCGTTTCGGCGACGTTGCGAACGAGCCGGAGGGGCAGTCGCATCCGCTGCGAGATGTCGATCAGCTCTGGCGCCGGCACTTCCCGCAAGTAGCTGCGGCAGGCTTCGATAGCGAGCTGGAGGCCGACGCGGATCCGCTCTCGCTGGCTGACCAGGCCTGCCATTTCTTCTTCGCGGAAGTCGTCTGCGGCATCCTGCGCGAACGTCAGCTGGGCGCCGAAGAGAGTGACGATCCACGTGACGTGTACCCACAGCAGGAAGAGGGGAATCGCGGCGAGCGAGCCATAGATGGTGGTGTACATCGTCGCGCTCTTCAGATAGGCGGCGTATCCCATCTTGGAGATTTCCCAAAGGATCGCCGCGGTCATGCCGGAGGGGAAGGCGGCCCGCAATCTCACCTTCACGTTGGGCATCACCATGTAGAGCAGAGTGAAAGCGATGCCCGTGAGCAGAACGGGCAGCACGCGGAAGAGGAGCTCGACGAGGCCCTCCCCGCCTGGGATCGAGTCTCCGATCCGGTGGATGACCTGCGACGACTCGAGGCTCGCCGTCATCGAGAGCGAGAGCCCGATCAGAATGGGCGAGATCATGATCAGGGTGGAATAGGTGGAGATGCGGTGAAACAGGGACCGGCCCTTGCGGACGCCCCAGATGTCGTTGAACGCGCCCTCGATCGAGGAAAGCAGACCGAGGACACCGCCGGTCAGGAAGAGGACGGTCAAACCGCTGAAGGCTCCGCTGCGCAGCGAGGCGAAGATTCCGTCCAGCCAGCCCTGCACCTGGGCCTGCTGCCCCGGCATGATGTTCTCGTAGACGAGGCGCTCGAGGCGGGACTCGAGATCGGCCAGCCCGCCGAAATTGTGGAAAATCGAGAAGCCGACGATGAGCAGCGGGACGAGGGCGAGCAGCGTCGTGTAGGTCATCGCGGACGCGCGGAGGGAAATGCCGCCGCGGGCGATTCCTCGAATCACGATGATGGCGACGCGGAGCTCGCGAAGAAGGAAAGCCTCGACCGCGGGGCGCGTCGACAGATCCTGCTCCCAGATCTGCAAATCGAGGTAGCGGCGGATTTGCCGAACGAGTGTCCGCATGCGTACGATCACCTCACCACGATAGAGCGGACCGACTCCCGACGGAAGGCTGTGTTAGTCTCCGGCGAGTGTCTGTCGGGGGCGTCCCGACGGCCTCGTGATCCCGTTGGGTGGCTCTCATGGACGAGATCTTCCTGGAAGCAGCGATGGAATCGGTCGAAGTCCGCGAGTTCCTGGCGGGCACCGTCGCTGTCTTTTCGACTCCGTCGCCGGGCAAGACTTCACCCAACGAGGACGTCGCCGCCCTCTTCGCGTACGAACCTGCCGGCGGGGTCCTCGTCATCTGCGACGGGGTGGGCGGATCTCCCCTGGGCCGCCACGCCTCCCGCGTTGCGGTCGAGGAAGTGCGGGCCCACTTGGAGGTTGCCGCTTCCGGTCAGCAATCGCTCCGGGAGGCGATCCTCAACGGCATCGAGTCGGCCAATCGTTCGGTGCTGGACCTGGGACAGGGAGCGGCGACCACGATCGCGATCGCCGAGATTCAGGCAGACTCGGTCCGTCCGTATCACGCCGGGGACTCCGTGGTCCTCGTGACCGGGCAGCGCGGCCGGCTCCGTCTCCAGACCATCGCACACTCCCCGGTCGGGTACGCCGTGGAGTCCGGGATGCTCGACCAGGATGAAGCGGTTCATCACGAAGAACGGCATCTGGTCAGCAACGTGGTCGGGGCTCAGGAGATGAGGATCGAAGTCGGCCCCGGCATCGATCTGCGGGCCCGGGATACGGTTCTGGTCGCCAGCGACGGGCTCTTCGACAATTTCTATGTCGAGGAGATCGTGCGGCTGGTCAGAACGGGTCCCTTGGAGCAAGTCGCCGCCGCCTTGGCGCACCGATGTCTCGAACGGATGCGAGTCGCCGAAGGGGACCGACCGGGAAAACCGGACGATCTCAGTTTCATCCTCTATCGACCCACCCGATCTTCGGCGTCGCGCAGGATTTCGGCCGCTTCGTCCGGCCGCAAGCATTCTTCCGCGTGATGGTCGACATGACTTCGGGGCTGCGCGATTCTGTGCCGGCCGCTTAGAATCACGCGCGACGGGGACGGGTCCGAATCGATCCGCGAGCGGGAGCATGGAAGCGAGGCCTGCGCGCCGCCGAGCCTTCGTTGCGGCGGTGTCGATTCGTGGAATACGACCGCGTGGCAGCACGGAAGCGTCACGCCCGGAGAGGTTCGCCCGCAGCATGAAACGACACCCGATCATCCCCCGATCGTCGTCCGGAACGTTCAGCAGACGGACGATGCGCCATCTTCCTTTCCCGGTCCGATGGCTGGCCGTTGCCGGTTTCCTTCTCGTCATCGCCGGCTGTTCGAAGGATCAACCCTTGGAGCACGCCCAGAATACGCCGCCGGTGGTGATTTCGGTGACCGCCGATCCGGACACCCTCTCTCCCGGGGATACGACCCAGGTGAGCTGCGAGGCCTGGGACGAAGATCGCGACGCGCTGACCTATGCGTGGTCCTCGCCGTCCGGGTCCTTCCTGGGGACCTTGCTGGATCGCCCCACCATTCGCTGGTCCGCCCCGACCGATCAGGTCGGCAGGATCTCGATCTCGGTGCGCGTCGACGACGGGGACGCCGAGGTCATGGGGACCACGACCGTCGTCCTCTTGGGAGAGACCGGCGATCTCGCCGGTACCGTGACCGATGCGGCGACGAACGACCCGATCGAGGGAGCGGAGATCTCGATCGCTGGGCGGTCCACCAGCAGCGCGGCCGACGGGACCTACCGTTTGAGCACGGTTCCCCTCGGAAACTTCACGCTGTCCGCCAGTGCGGAGGGCTATCAGGATTTCGAGTCGGCCTACGAAGTGAAAAGCGGGAGCAATCGCCAAGATATCCCGCTGCAGCCGTTGAGCTCGACCGGCCGGGTCTTCGGAACCGTCAAGAACGCGCAGGGAACGCCGCTCGGAAACGCGACGTGCCGGATCGGAACGTTGGAGACGACCACCAATGGGAGCGGAGCGTTCTCGCTCGAAGGCATCGCGTTCGGCTCGGTCACGCTCCAGGCGACGCGCGACGGATACGACTTCTTCTCCGTGACGCGGACACTCGAGGGGGCGGAGCTGCAGATCGACCCGGTGCTTTCCGCGGCCCTGCCTTCCCGACCCGCCGCTCCCGTCGCGACTCGGGATGGAACGACCATCCGGATTCAGTGGGCGCCGCGTGCGAACGACGCCATCGGCACGGTCCAGATCTATCAGCGGGTCGACGGGGGTGCCACCAGCGCGGTGCCGGGCGGACGCGTGTCGGCGACGCAGACGACCTTCTCGATCTCCGGAAACCCGGACGGTCGCTATACCTTCCGGGTGTCGGCCATCAACCTGGAGAACGAGGAAGGATCGGTTTCCGACCCCTCGAACACGCTGGTGCTGATCGACCCCAGCCCCCGCGTCGCCATTCCCGCCGGCTCCTTCGTCATGGGGGACACCCCGCCGAGCTGGCCTGGAACCCCTTGGGGAAGCGAGAATCATCCGGGAAATCCGGTGACGGTCGGGTCGTTCGAGATCGAGGTCACTGAGGTCTCGAATCGGCAGTACCGCGCTTTCCTGTACGAGGCGCTCTCGACGGGCGATGCCACGATCGGGGACGGAACGGTCGACAGCCAGGGACAACACCTGCTCTCCTTCAACGCGAGCAAGATCCGCTATGACGAGGCCAGCGGCTCTTTCGTGATCGCGACCGGATTCGAGAGCCACCCGGTCGTCGGCGTCAGCTGGTATGGCGCGCGAGCCTACGCGCAGCACTACGGATTGCGCCTACCGACCGAAGCGGAATGGGAGAAGACCGCGCGGGGCACTTCGGAAGAGAGCGGCACGTTCGGCTCCGCGGGCGTCGGGTACGGGACGAAGTACCCTTGGGGAAACACCGCCCCGACGACGACCCTCGCCAACTACGGCGATCCTTCGGGTCGCACCGAATCGGTCACGAGCCATCCCACCGGTGCCAGCACCTACTGGGGTGGAAGCATCTACAACCTGGCGGGCAACGTCTGGGAATGGTGCGCGGACTGGTACGGTCTCTATCAGAATCCGCATCAGCCTCCGAGCACCGGGACGAACAAGGTGCTCCGCGGAGGCAGCTACCGGGAAGAGTCGACCGCGATCCGAACCGGGGCGCGATCCTCCTTCGCACCGGCGGCCTGGAGCACCAACAGCGGATTCCGCTGTGCCAAGTAGCCTCGACGAAGGCGGTTCCTCCCCGACATCGGTCAACGAGTCCGAAGCGCACGCGTCCCTCCCCGCGTTCGGGGAGGGACCAGCTACCTCGTCGTTCCGGCCTTTCTGGGCTCTGCTCCTCTTCGGCCTGGCCGTCCTTCCGTATGTGAAGGCGATGCAGAACGACTTCGTGTTCGATTCGCGGTTTCTCGTCGGGATGGATCCGCGAGTGCAGGATCTGTCCCGGATTCCCGCGATCTTCACCACGGAGTACTGGAACGTCCCCGATCTGCCGTCGCGGCTTTACCGACCCATCACCACGCTTTCCTACGCCGCGGTCTCCGCGCTCGCGGGAAACACTCCCGCCGCGCAGCACCTGACCAACGTGTTGTTCCACGGCATCGACGTCGTGCTCCTGTATGCGCTGGTACTCGCCTTGGGTGGTCGAGCGGGAGCGCCCCCACGACGAGCGCAGTTCGCAGCGCTGGTCACGGCGGCGCTGGCCGCGGTTCATCCGGTGCGCAGTGAAGCGGTGCTCGATGTCGTGGGGCGCGGGGAGTTGCTCGCGTTCGGGTTCGGAATCACGGCCTTGCTGGGCGCTCTGCGTGGGGGCGCACGTGGACTCGCTCTCGCCGCCTTCGCGGCCGCGCTCAGTGTGCTCTGCAAGGAATCGGGGATCGTCATTCCCGTTTTCGGTGCCGTGCTCCTCCTGGCTTCGGAAGGTCGCCTCGACCGCACGGTGCTCGGCCGAACCGGGGGGCTCGTCGCCGGAGTGATCGGAGCGCTCATCCTGCGGAGCTTCGTGCTGGCCGACATCGCGGAACCGACGATCGAATTCGGCGACAATGCGCTCGCGGTGGTCGGTCTTCCGGCTCGAGTCTGGACGGGCGCGGTCATCGCGGGGAAGTACCTGCTGCTGAACGTCTGGCCACGCACGCTCTCGGCCGACTATTCGTACAACGCGATTCCGGTCCGGATGTCGCCGGATCCGGCGACCGTCGTCGGGTTTCTCGCTCTCGCGATCCTGGCCGGCGTCTGGATCGTCTCGGTGCGGAGAGGTCCGATGCTGCGCGTTCTCGGCGCGGGAGCGGGCTGTCTTCTTCTCGGGCTCATCGCGATCGACAATCAGATCGTCCTCATCGGTACGATGCTGGGGGAGCGGTTGACCTACCTAGCGACGTGCGGGTTCTTCCTCATGTGCGGGGTGGTCGCCGCGTGGGCGCTGGAGTCGCGACGAATCCTGGCCCTCGGGATCATCGTCGTTCTGGTCGGCGGGTCGGCGCTGCGCACGTGGGCGCGTGTTCCGGAATGGAAGACCCAGCGGACGCTTTTCGAGTCGGCGACACGGGCCCAACCGGAGAGCTTTCGCGTTTGGACGGGCCTCGGGGAGGCACTGATCCGTGAGCAGCGCCTGGCGGAGTCGATCCCCTGCTTCGAGCGCTCGGCGGCGATCCATCCCGGTTACGGGACTAATTGGTCCCTTTGGTTGTCGGCGCTCGTCGATCTCGGACAGTGGGACGATGTGCCGGGGGTCCTCGCCGGATTGCGCAACGCACGTCCGGACGACCGCATCGGCTACTACGCGGCGGCCCGTCTGGCCCAACGGACCGGCGACCTGGACGATGCCGAACGCGAAGCTCGCGAGGGAAGGCTTCGATATCCGGAGGACCCCCTGCTCGTGCGCGCGGCCGCCGAAATCTCCGTGGCTTCCGGAAGGGACACGGAGGGACTCGCGCTCTATCAGAGCCTCCTCGAATCCGGACAGGGGACAGAAGCCGATCAGTTGAAGACGGCATTCCTCCAGGTGAAGCTCGAGCATTGGGAAGCGGCCGAAGCCGAGTACGCGGCTCTCTTCGCGCGCCGTGGCGATTGGTATACCGCCAACGCGCTGGCCTGGAGCAAGCGGGGGCGAGCGTTGGAGTTGGGCGGCGATCCTCGCGTCGAGCCGCTCCTCACCGAGGCGCGCGCGCTCGCCCAACAGGCCGTCGATCTGGCCGGTGAGAACGACCGCCGCTTCGCCCTCGACACCCAGGCCAAAATCGAAGAGTCGCTGGGGAATGCGGAGGCTGCGCTGGCTATCTATCGGGATCTCTATACGACCTATCCGGACCAGGAAAACTATCGCGCCGAGCGGGACCGTTTGCTCCGCGCGGTCGAGGCGCGGTAGTCACGCTCGCGGGAACGCGGACGGGCGCGATGAGCATTTTCGCGCCCGTCCCGCGACCGATCGGCGTGGACTCCTCGATCTGGAGGATGGTCGAAACGACCGCGCGTGCGGCGGCGAGGTCGTTCTAGAGGAACCGGTAGGTCAGCCCGATCGAGAGCGTCTGCTTGAACTGGCCGCCCAAGCGGGTCGCCGTGCGGATGTCGCCGACGTTCTTCAGTTCGCCGTCGTCATTGAAAGTCGGAACGACGCTGTTGTCGTACTTGTCGTAGAGCCAACGGAGATACAGGTTCACCGAGATGATCTTGGTGATCTGGGTCGTGAAGATGTTCTCGAAGTCTACGTCGGGTGCCTTGTTGAAGTCGACGACGTCCGGATCCACTCCCAATGCCCGCCACTGGTCCGCCGTCACGGAATCGAAGTCGTTCTGTGCCGAGTAGAAGATCGTCTGGAAGAGGCGGAACTTCGAATTCCAGGTCACGCGATCCTGCAGAACCTTGGTGCTGTACTCGGTGACGAACTCGAGACCGCCGTCGTTCGTGAACTCCGTGTTGGTCGCAGTGTCCGTCGCCGGCGGATTCGGCGCGCTCGTCGGCGATTCCACGAACTGCTTACGGAGATGCTGACGAAATGAGAATCCGACACGGGAGAGCAGCTGGCGGTCCTCCTCGTCGATGAACTTGCGCGCGATCCCCGCCGTCTCCTGGAACTTCATCGGATTGAGGGAGAGCGTGCGCCCGTTCGGGTCGGAAGCGTCCTGGAACTGACTCTCGAAACGCGCGGAGAAGAACGGATCGACGACCAGGCCCAGCGTCAAGCGGAGGACCGACTCGAGGTCGATCAGGTCCGTCGACTTCTCGGGACGATCCCAGAACCGATTCCCATCCGTGGTCTGTTTTTGCTGGTGAGTCTGCCCGTAGGCCAGCTTGAGCGTGGAGGCGGAATTGACCTTCGGGCTGAGCTGGTTTTCCAGGGATCCGTTGACGATTGCCGTCCAGACGATCGATCCTTTGTCGCCGCCGTTCCAGTTGTCGCTGTACGCGCTTTGGGTGAGGTTGATGCCACCCTCGAGGGTCGGATACCACTTCCCGACCTCGAGCACGCGTTCTTCCTCGTCCTCCGCGTGGGCCTGGCCGACCGTCACGAGCAGTCCGAACACCACGCAGCTCTGCAGAAACCATGATCGCTTCTTCATTCTGTCCTTCCTTGTCTTCCTTCGGTGGTGCGGGATGGAGCGTCATCCCGAGAATCATTGGCGATGTCGCGCCGCGAAGGGAGTCGCGCGCGGGCAACGGAGCGCGCCAACCGTTCCTCTTCTCCAGCCGGCCGGTATCCTAGACCATCGCCGGAGATGTTGCCATGCGGGGAGCTGCGGGAGGCGTAGGCGGTCCGGATGCACAGGACGGCGAGGACGAACGGAATCGAGGTCGGCGTGCGCGGTTCGGTCATCGCGGCGCCGCGAGGGCGCCGAGTCGTCCGGGGGAGGGGGTCAGTCCAGGCGGAACTCGCGCCAGAGCTTCTGGAATCGCGCCTCGTAGACTTGCTCGTAGGCGCCGCGGATTTCCGGGAAGTATCGACGGCACCGATCCTGGAGGATTCTCATTTCGGATTCGATTTGCCGCAGCGGGGTTTCCGTGGACACGATCAGGTAGCTGATCCGGTCGGCCCGGCGACGCAGCTCGCGGGCCCGGCGGTCGCGTTCCGCGTGCTCGGAGGTGAGCAGCTCGGAGACCGGGCTCATGGGAAGCGGGCGGACGGGTGTCGAGGAGGGTGCGGTCCAACCGGTCTTTTCCGGCTGGGGACGTTCGGCCGGTGGGCCGGGAGTCAGCACGACCGGACTCACCAGGACACCGCAATCGCAGCGAAAGGGGATCTTGAACTCGAAGAGATAGTCCGGATACGAGTCGCTGCAATTGGGACACCGCACGATCTTCATCGATCCTCCCATCCTGGAAGAGTCTTGCCGGGGAGCCGCCCGTTGCAGATCGGAGGGCTCGCCTTTCAGACCTTTACATCGGTGCGCGCCGCCCCGGGCTTGAGCGATCGCGGGGTGTGTTCTCGGGGATTTTCGCGAGCGGGGTTCTGTGGAAGGCTCGTCCGGTCTAGGCTGTCCGGGGGTAGGACGAGATCACGATCGTGGAGGTGGATGGATCGATGAACATCGGCAAACCCGTCAGCCTGAACCTCAACGTACGGGGGCTCGGACACTCGGCCACTCTGGCGATCAACGAGCGGTGCGCCGAGATGCAGCGCGAGGGTCGGTTGGTCTACCGGCTAGGACTCGGACAGTCGCCGTTTCCGGTGCCGCAGAACGTCGTCGAGGCGTTGCGACTCCACGCTCCGGCCAAGGATTACGTCGATGTCCGGGGACTGCGGGAGCTCCGGGAGTCGGTCGCGGAGTTCCATCGAACCCGGCAGCTGGTGGGAGCGACCGCAGAGCACGTCCTCGTCGGACCCGGGTCGAAGGAGCTGCTCTTCTTGCTGCAGCTCGTCTTCTACGGCGAGATCATCGTTCCCAGTCCCTGTTGGGTGAGCTACACGCCGCAGTCTCGCATCGTCGGACGCACCGTGCGCACTCTGCCGGCCGGCTTCGAAGATCGGTGGCAGATGACACCGGACCGTCTGCTGGAGCTCTGCGAGGGAGAAAACGATCACTATCGTCCTCGTCTGCTCGTGCTCAACTATCCGGCCAATCCGCACGGGCTCACCTATTCTCGGGACGAGCTGGCGGCGATCGCCGAGGTCGCCCGCCGGTTCCAGATCCTCCTGTTGTCCGACGAGATCTACGGGGAGCTGCACCATCAGGGGCACCATTGCTCGGTCGCGCAGTTCTATCCGGAAGGGACCATCATCAGCTCGGGTCTCTCCAAGTGGTGTGGAGCCGGGGGCTGGCGTTTGGGCACCTTCACCTTTCCCGCGGAGCTGGATTGGCTGCGGGAATCGATGGCGGCCGTCGCGAGCGAAACCTACACCGCGGTCTCGGCACCGATTCAGCACGCAGCCGTGGTGGCTTTCCAGGGCGGGGCCTCGATCGAACGCTACCTGGCCCACGCCCGACGAATCCTGGCAGCGCTGGGTGCGCGGTGTCACGGGATCCTCGACGGAGCAGGATTGCGCGTGCATCCGCCCGAGGGAGCGTTCTATCTCTTCGCCGATTTCTCGCCGCACGCGGAACTGCTGGCGGCTCGTGGAATCAGAACGGGACGTCAGCTCTGTGCGGCGTTGCTGGCAGAGACGGGTGTGGCGATCCTGCCGGGAAACGACTTCGAACGCCCGGCGGGGGAGCTGACGGCGCGGCTCGCCTACGTGAACTTCGACGGTGCCAAGGCGATGGCCGACAGCGAATCGATCCCGCTGGACCAGCCGCTCCCGGACGGATACCTCGACGCGTGCTGCGGCGCGACGTTGCGTGCGATGGAGCTGGTCGCCGAGTGGGTCGCCGCCGGCGCTCGCTAGCGGCGACCTCTTCGATCCCTACCGCGTGCGGAGCAACGGAATCGTCTCCCAGCCGGAAGACGTTTCGATCCGGACCTGATAGAAGCCTGCGGGCGCAGGGCGACCGTCCAGATCCCGTCCATCCCATCCGAACGTGGAACGACTGCCGCTGAGGCGCGCCACCAGTCGTCCCGAGATGTCGAGGACGACTCCGGAACGCCCCGTCTCGCCATCGCGGGCGCGGACGAGAACTGGCTGCGTGCCCGACGATGGGTTCGGCTGGGCCCTCCACGCGGACGCGTTCAGCCCCGGCTCCGGGACGTCCGCCGTCGCGGCGATGGCCAGCCAGGTTTCGAGGCCATCGAATCTCCCGCTGCCGAGCTTACCGGCGAAGGGCTCATTGCCCGGGACGTGGTCGATGTCGACGACGCCCTTGCGGATCACGGGGTCGAGATCCGTTTCGTCGAAGGCCTTGAGTCCGCTGCGGACGAGCGCGGCCTGTCCGGAAACGAAGGGTGCCGAGAACGAGGTTCCGGCCCCGACCGCATACTGCCCGCCGGGGAAGGGGGCGAGGATGCCGTCTCCCGGGGCCGAGAGCGCGACCGTGGGATGGTAGTTGGAGAACGTCGACTTCACGTCCGAAGAATCCACGGAAGCCACGGAGAGCACGGCCGGATCCGACGCCGGATAGTACGGCGGAAACTCGACCCCGTCGTTGCCCGCCGCGGAGACGAGCGTCACGCCGGCGGCTGCGGCATACTCCACGCCGAACGCGATGGTCTCGCAGGTCAGCGGCAGTCCGAAGCTCATGTTGATCACCTGAGCCCCATGATCCACGGCGTAGACGATCCCCTTCGCGACGTCGAAGGAGTCGCCGCGACCTTCGTCATCGAGAATCCGCACCGGGAGAATCTGCGCGTCGGGAGCGACGAGGTGCGCGATTCCGGCGACCATCGTCCCGTGGCCCCTTCCTTCGTCGATCGCGCCGTCACCGTCATCGTCCAGACCGTTTCCGCTGTCCGAGGGATCCAGGTCGTCATCGACAAAGTCGATTCCGTCTTCGAGCAGCGATCCGTAGAGGGCGGGATGATAAGGATCCACACCGGTGTCGAGGACGGCCATGACCACGCCCGAACCGGTGGTGTGATCGAGGATGTCGTCCAGGTGGATCCGCGTCAGGACGTCCTGGTCCTGATACTCGGTGACGGTACCTCCGACGATGATCACGATCATCTGCCGCGTGCCTTCGGGAGTCTCATCCAGGTAAGCCGGCTCGGCCCACTCGACCCGGGCATCGTTCCTCAGCCCGATGAGGATCTGTTCCTGGGGAACGCCGTCCGGTATCGAAACGAGGAAGAGCGGGGGCAGGAGGTCAAGCGTCGCGGTACCGTACTCCGCGTTGATGTCCGCGATGTCCGCACCGGGAACGAGCCGGAGCTGGATCCGCTCGTCATACCAAGGTCCCGCGCTCGCCGACGCGACCAGCGTGCAGAGCATGAGCAGACCGAGGAACCAACGGGGGAAGTCATGGATCCGCCCGCACGTGGCGGTCGCCCGCCCCGCCACGACGTCTCCGGGCCGACGTTGGATGAGTCCGATGCGTATCATCGTTGTCCTCTCTTCCTGCCACCACCCCGCCGGTCGACTGCGGAACGGGAGGGGCCGGTGGGGCCCCCGAGCACCGCGAACGCGGCCCAATGCCAGGGGTGGGGCCGGTGCTTCATGAACACCCGCATGGCCGATCCGAGAGCAGCCGCGGGAGGGTCTCCGGCCGAGATTCTGCTGTAGTACAGCTCCATGAGCTCGAGCGTCGGTCCATCCTCGATTGGCCACAACGATGCTACCACGGAGGACGCTCCCGCCTGCAGGAAACCACGAGCCAGACCGATCCACTCGTCCCCCGCCGGCGCCGCGGCGCGACCGGAGGAACAGGCGGTCAGCACCACTTCGCTGCCGGGCAGATTCAGATCGATCAGGTCGTGGACGAAGAGCGGACCGTCCGCGAGCTGCACGAACGAGAACGCCGGGTTGTCCTTGCGCAAGCTTCCGTGGGCGGCCAGGTGGATGAGTCGGGCGCCGTTGGCCTGTTCCTGGAACATTTGGGTCGTGGGTGCCAGCACGGTCACGGGCGCGCGGTCGCCGAGGATGCGTCCCACTTCCCGGATCTCACGCTCGACCGCCGGGAGGTGCGATGACGGAACCCCTCCGATCCATGCCTTCTTTGCCGTCGTCGTCCCGTCCGCATCGTTCTTCCGCCGCGCCATCCGCTCCCAGACGCGGGCATTCGGTGTGATCAACAGGTCATACGACTCGACGAGGTATCCCTCGGGTCCGCGCAACGCGTGCATCGGAACCCGGTGGATCGGACCGTGGGGTGAGATCACCCAACCCTTCTGCCGATCGAGCCCGATCCGCTCCAGTGGAGCCCAGAGGAGGTCATGGAGCTCGGCGAGGATCCCCTCGGTCGTCCGGAGCAGCATGTCGAAGCGGGGCGACGTAGCGGCTGCACCCGGTCGGGAACTGGCCCCGTTCGTTCCATTGGAAGACACGGGGTGGGCCGGACCCTGTGCGCCCCTGACGGAGCAGAGGGCCGCCGCGCCCCACTGGAAGTCGAGTCGGGCGCACAGCCGCTGGAGCTTCGGTCCCAAGTCCGGATCGAGAAGACAGACCCGCGCATCCTCGGACGTGACCGCCACCACGACCGCGAAGTCCCGTCCGACGTGGTAGCTCAGATAACCCCAGTCCTCGGGTAGGGACGTTTGGACCTGGTCCACCAGCGCCCCGATCGAATCGGTGAGTACCGGCATCTGCTCCGCCGCATGCTTGCGCGGGGCCGCCTCCCGATCTTCCCGGAGGCGCCGCGCCCACTCCACTTCGACCTCGAGGAGCTGGCGCCGGAGTGCGTCGGCCTGGGCGCGTTCCTGATCCGATCCCAGCTCGAGCTGCGACACGCGGGCGTGCAGCCAATAGAGGTGGGCTCGCAGACGATCGATCTCCGAGGATTCCGCCGCGGGCTGTCCGGGACCGGTCGGCCGATGGTTCAGCCGATCCCACAAGCTCTGTGCGCGGGATCGCTCCATCCACTCCAGGATTCGCTTCGGGGCGGGCGCAGGTCGTCCCAGCTCGATCGCGAGCAGCCGGTCGTAGAGATAGAACTTGTCCTCGAGGAAGGCGATTTTGGAGTCCTCCGTCGGGACGTGCAGACGCAGGTCCTCCAGCCGCTCCACGGCCGCGCGGTAGCTCCGTTCCGCTTCCCGGGTCCGTCCCTGGAGCTCCAGGATCTCGCCCAGCACTTCCCACAAACGGTAGGTCTGAAGCGGGTAGATCGCGGGCGACAGCCGCCGAAGGAGCTTGCGCAGACCCGTAACCTGCTCCTTCAGAAGGGTCGCGCGCGAAGCGGGGATCTTCTTTCCGCGGGGCGATCCCGAGGAACCGGGCCGCGCGGGGTGCGTGCGCAGGACGATGTGGGTGCGCAAAACGGCGGCCGCCGCTTCCCAACGCA
>JAGQHR010000099.1 GCA_020431745.1 Candidatus Eiseniibacteriota bacterium | reverse complement strand
ACTATTGGCTGACGCGCGCGGGCTATCTCGCCTTCCGCGAGCGCAACCGCTCGGAGTTCGACGCTCTCGACGCTCGCTGCGCCACCTGGACCGCGGAAGAGCGGTTCGTCGGTGAGTTCGATCTGGCCGGCGAGTCCGGAAGCTGAGGCGCGGTTCGATGGCAAACGTGCTGATCCACGACCTCGACGCAGCGAGCCTCCCGCAGGCGGTCGCATTCCTGGAAGCGCACCTGGAGACCTCGCTCTTCCTCCTCTCCAACCTCACCGGGTTCGGTCCCCGGCTCGGCCCGAGTCCCAACTCGGGCAACTACCGATGGATGGAAGAGGACGGACGCATCATCGCGGTGTTCTGTCTCACGCGTCGCGGCAACCTGCTGTTGCAGACGGGAGGGCGGGATGACGTCGGTCCGCTCGTCCTGCAGGCCTGCCAGAGTGAGCCGGGATCGATCGAAGGTGTCGTGGGGGAGTGGGTCGCGGCAGAGTCGGTATGGAACCTCCTGACCGGCGACATTCGATTCCGTCCCGGCATGCAATCCAAGGAAATCCTCTACCGGCTCTTCCTGGCCGAGGCCTCGGGTCACGCCGGGGGAGGCGCGATCGAGGGGAACGGCGCGGTGCGGCGCCTAGAGAGCAGGGACTTCGACCAGTCGGATCGCCTGACCCGCGACTTCCTGGAAGAGGAAGGCCTGCCCGTGCAGGTTCCGCTCGATCAACGGCGCGCCGGGTTCCTCCGCCAGGTCAACGCGGGACACGCCTGGGGAGCTTTCGCCGGATCCGAGCTTGTCTCGATCGCAGGGCTCAACGCATGCTACCGGCACGTCGGCCAGGTCGGTGGGGTCTACACTGCGCCGCAACATCGCCGCAAGGGATGGCAATCGCGGGTCATGCACGCTCTCTTGCAGGAGTCGCGAGATCGTCTGGAGCTGGATACGCTCATCCTGTTCACCGGGGAAACGAACGTGGGCGCGTGCGCTCTCTACGAGAAGCTCGGATTCGCGCGGATCGGACACTTCGGTCTGCTCTTCGGCCATTGGCAAAACGGCCCCCCACCCGCATGAACGAGGGGCCGGAGCTCACGATTCTGGGAGGAGGGCCTGCCGGACTGGCGGCCGGGCACTTCGCGCGGGCGCGCGGGGTGCCATTTCGCATCTTCGAGGCGCGTGCGGAAGTCGGGGGCAACGCACGTACGCTCTCGTTCCGGGCTCCCGGACTCGACGCGCCCTTCCTCTTCGATACCGGGGCGCATCGTTTCCACGATCGGATTCCGGGATCGACCCGCGTCGTGCAGGACCTGTTGGGCCCGGATCTCGTCCGCATCGACGTCCCCAGCCGAATCAGCTACCGGGGACGACTGGTTCGATTCCCGCTCACCCCGATCGATCTCTGCCTCAAGCTCGGCCCGCTCGCGGTGCTGCGTGCGGCGACGGATCTCGCTCGCGCCCGGCGCGCCGGCCCGCCGTCGTCGGGTGACTTCGAAAGCCATGCTGTCCATCGCTATGGACGCACGATCGCCGAAACCTTCCTGCTCGGATACTCCGAAAAGCTCTGGGGCGTGCCCTGCCGGCGACTCGGCCGAGAAGTGGGCGGTCAACGAACCCGCGGGCTCGATCTGCGCACGCTGCTGAAAGAGTGGATGGGAAGCCGATCGAGCCACACCCATCTCGACGGCGCCTTTTTCTATCCCCGGGGAGGGATCGGAGCGATCGCAAACGCGTTGGCCCAGAGCTGCGGGGCCGAACGGGTCCGCACCGAGGCCCGAGTGACTCGGGTGTCCCACGACGGCCGGGTGCTTCGATCCGTCGAGCTCAACGGCACGGAATCCGTGGACGTCGAGCAGGTCGTATCCACTCTGCCTCTCACCAGACTGGTGCAGGCGCTCGATCCGCCGGCTCCCGCCGAGATTCTCGAATCCGCGCGGAGCCTTCGTTTCCGCAACCTCCTGTTGGTGATGTTCGCGATCGGGAAAGAGCGGATGACACCCTACGGCTCGATCTACTTCGCGGACTCGCGCGTGCCCTTCACGCGCATGTACGAACCCAAGAACCGATCGCTCGAGATGGCGCCTCCCGGGTGCACGTCGCTCGTGGTGGAGATTCCCTGTGGCGCGGACGACGCGACCTGGCAGAGCGACGATGACGCGATCCTGGCGCGCACCCGCAAGCAGCTCGTCTCCATGAGGTGGCTCCGGGAACCGGAGATCCTCGGGTCTTGCGTGCAGCGAATCGGCCATGCCTACCCCGTGCTGGAGTTGGACAGCGATGTCGCTCTGCGCATTCTCTGGGAGTACCTGGAGCGATTCGAGAACCTGGTCATGGCCGGCCGCAACGGACGCTTCGCTTACACCCATATCCACGACATGATCGAGGCCGGTCGTGACACGATCCGGGTGCTGGAGGAACGGCGTGCGCGATTCCAGGGAGGACGCGCCGGACTCGCTCCACCGGTCGTCACCGATCGCTCCTGAACCCGCCCGGGGGGCATGCCCTTGCATGAATCGATCGCACGAACGCTCGCACGCCTCCGCGAATCGAGGGCGGCGATCGCACTCGCAGTCCCGGTCGTGACCCTCTGCGGGAGCTATCTCTACCTGACCCGTCTCCACGGGACGTGGCGGCTCTTTTCCTCCGTCGTCCACGAGGACGGCCGCCGCACACTGCTGCAGACCATCTTCTACTTCGAGCACTTCCTCCGCGAGGTACCGGTGTCCGCGTTCCTGGCAATCGCCGTGGCCCTGCTCGTGTATGACGCCGACGCGGAGGGGCTCCGAGAGGTCCAGCCGTCACCGTCACAACGGAAACGAGGTAACGAAACGACATCGGTGGGGGTTCGCACACCAGGCTTCGCAGAAGCGAAGTGCTCGAATCGTCCGCCGAGTTCCGCAGAAGAGTCGAACTCCTCCGCTTCTACCTTCGCGGCGCGCGGAGTCTTCGTTTGGTTGGGGATGGCGGCCATTCTCTTCGCGACCGCCGTCGTGATGACCGGTCGGCGGTACGGGTTCGCCGAGGTCGGACGCGAGTTGCTGCAGTTCCGCACGCGCGGCGACACCTTGCGCTTCGGAAGCCACTGGCACTATCACCTGCTGCAGCTCCCGTTCGTCTTCGGCCTGAGCTGGACCATCGCCCGCGTCGCGCGCAGCTCCCCACGGGTCGGCGACGTCGGCCGATTCGGGCGACGGTCGGGATGGTCGACGATGTGGTGGACGGCGGTCCTCGCGCTGACTCTTTCGTTCCGGCCGGGACCGGCGTTTCTGACCGATCCGGTCTATCTCGCCCACCAATTGCGGGAGATGTGGACTTCACTCACCCTGACGCTTCCGCTTGCGCTCGGAGTGCTTTGGTTCCTGGAGCGGCGCACCGCGCGATCAGCTTCCCGCGCGCTGCCGCGACTTGCGCCGGCCGGTTGCCCCGCACCGGATTCGGCGTCTGCCGGCGATCCGCCGAATCGGATCTCCGATCGAGGACGATTCTCACGGGAGTGGCAGACGTGGGTTCCCGGCCTCGTTGCCGCGGGAGTCGCGGGTGGGACGTTCCTGCGGCTGCAGGGCCAGGACATCGGTGCCCTCGCACAGAAGCCGGCCGGAGTCGCGGAGCTGCTCGCGAGCCACTCGTTCGAGCATGCGCTCGACGGGGTCTGGTTGGCGCTCGTCGCGGGAGCGGTCTATCGCGGGCGGGCGACCGTCGCGGCACGCGCTACGGCATCCCGCACTGCACGCCGGGCCAGCTCCGGGCTTCCCAACTGACGCCGGAGGTGCGACTCCAAAGCTCCCACGGGCTGAAGGTTCTGCGGCGCGCGCGGATCGCGATGCGGAACGCCGGCGAAGCGTGGCAGGAGCGATGCGGCGGTGTCCGCCAGCCTGACGCACGCCTCGAGCCCGGCCGACTGCGGAATCTCCAGGCGGACGATCCCGGTCCACGGACTCGACCAGGACTCCATCGGCGCGAGCCGGAGATACGTCGAGTACCGGTCGGTGCCGATCGCGAACAGCGAGCTCCGTTCGCCATGCAAGAGCTCCGGAATCCGCCGGTGATGCTCGGGAGGAAGCAGCGATCGATGGTGGGTCTTGACGTACCCGACGACGGGCAGATCCCGGGATCGAACGTAGTGGAGCGGCCCATCGACGATCGTCAGAAAGCCGGCCGCACACATCTCCTCGGCCAGCTCCGCCTCGGCTACCCGCATCCGCTCCTGCAGCTCGCGGAGCGGCGCATCGGGCGATTCGTCCGCGATCGCGACCGAGTGCCACGACCACTCGCCGATCGCGGGGAGCGTCCCTTCCAACCCGGAACCCCAGATCACGACGCGTTCGACGCGCGTCGGTCCGAAGGTGGCTCCGGATCTTTCCGATGGGACGAGAACCGCACCGCAGGCATGGCTGCCGGCAACGCCGCGACCGGAACGGCCCGACTCTTCATCGACCTGGAAGAGCGTGGCCTCGGCCCGCCGGACTCCGTCCACAAACGCGAGTCCCCGGATCCCGCCGTCGCCGGGCAAGCCGGATGAACCGATGTCGAGGCGTGTGATGTCCGCGCCCCTCGATTCGGCCTCCGCAGCGATGGAACCGGACGCCTGCGCCGGGTGCATCACGAGGTCGGAGCCGTCCTCGACCAACCGTCCGGAGGGCGGCTCCTCGCTTTCGACGCGATAGGGCGATCCATAGCCCGGATCCCATTCGTCGACGAATACGCGCGTGCGCATGCTCATGGCGTCATGGTACCCGATGGACCCTCGCCTGCGGGCCGGTCCGTGTCGTACTCTCGCCGGCGGCGAACGTCAAACGGAAGGACGCGCTCCCTTGAAGCTGCTTCACGTGTCCGATTGGCACCTCGGATGCGTCACCAGAAACATCTCGCGTCAGCCCGATCACGAAACGGTGATCGGGGAGATGCTCGCGATCGCCCGGCAGGAGCGGCCGGATCTGGTTCTCCACACCGGGGATCTCTTCGACCAGGCACGGCCCTCCTACGAGACGTTGCGGTTCGGGATCGAGACCCTCCAGGAGTTTGCCACGCTGGCCCCGACGATCGTGCTGGCCGGCAATCACGACTCCCCGGCGCTCTTCCGTCTCTTCCAGCGGCTGTCTGGGACGGGCAGTCGGCTACGGTTCGTCGATCGTGCGCTTCCGCCGGAGGCGGGCGGCATCCTGGATCTTCCCGGTCCGAATGACGAACGAATCCGTCTCGCTCCGTTGCCGTTCGTTCATCAGAACCGGATGATCGAAGCATTCGAGGATCCGTCGACCTGGATGGCGGATTACGCCGACCGGGTCCAACGCATCGAGGCGGCCCTCGGACGCGGTTTGGGAGAGGGCTACGACACGAATCGGGACGTGCTGCTCTTCGCCGCGCACCTGCACGTCGGCGGCGCCGTCTTCTCGAACAGTGAGCGCTCCATTCATGTCACCGACAGTTACTCGACCCGAGTGGAGCACCTTCCCCCTGTCAGCTATGCCGCCTTCGGACACATTCACCGTCCCCAAGCCCTGCCCGGGAGCCTCGTTCCCGGGCGCTATGCCGGATCCCCGATTCCGCTGGATTTCGGTGAGCTGGGGGAGAGCAAGTCGGTCGTCCTCGTGGAGGCGCGGCCCGGACGACCGGCCTCGATCACACCGCTCCCCCTTTCCGGTGGCCGGGCCTTGCGACGGTTCATCGGAACATTGGACGACCTCGCCCGGGAAGCGGATACCTTTTCGGACGAGCTCTGCTCATTCACGATCCAAACCGCGTCGCACGTTCCCGATCTGTCCGACCAGGTGCGCGCGCTCTGCCCGCAGGCCGTGCTCCTGGAAGTCATCGAGGTGTGCGCGGAGAGGACCGTGACCGCGCTGACTGCAGCCGATGCCGAGTCCGAGGAACGAACCGGACTCGAACCTCTCTTCCGCGGTTATCTCGAAGAGATGGGCACGCAGCAGGCGCGCGCCGACACCGTGCTCGGACTTTTCGGGAAGCTCCTCGGAGATCTCTCGCACGAGGAATCGGTCTTCGTGCCGGAGCTGACTCGGCTGGAGAAGGCGGTGTCCCGGAAGAAGGGGGCGGCGGAGCGCGAGCCTTCGACCGAGTCCCCACGCCGAGCCGGTGCGAAGTCCCGCCGCGAGGCCACCGGGCAGGGAGCCGAGCGATGAGGCCTCTGCGCCTGCGCATGAGCGGACTTCGCTCCTACGTGCGTGAGCAGGTGATCGACTTCACCGACGCCCGACTGGTCGCGATCGTCGGAGACACCGGCGCCGGCAAGTCCTCGATCCTCGAGGCGATCTGCTTCGCGCTCTACGGAGCCGCGACCTGGAACGCCCGGGAGGTGAAGGACCTGATCTCCGACCGCGCCGACACCGTGCGCGTGCAGTTCGAGTTTCTCGCGGACGGTCAACGCTGGCAGGCGACGCGCGCCACATCGACCAAGGCCTATCCGCCCCCGGTGCACGAGCTGCGGTGTCTGGACGATCCGGCCGTGCGCATCGACGGGGCCGCCGAGGTCACGCGCCAGGTCGAGCGGCTGATCGGACTGGACTATCGCGCGTTTCTCCGCGCGGTCGTATTGCCGCAGGGTCGCTTTCAGGAGCTGCTGCAGGCCGCCCCCGGAGAACGCACGGGGATCCTGAAAGGAATCTTCCGTCTCGACGTCCTCGAGGCGATGCGCGAGGTCAGCGATCGTCTCCATCGGGAAAACGCGGGCCACATCCACCAGCTCGAAGTGGAACAGGCCTCGCTGCTGGAGAATCCACCGGAGATCCTGCGAACGCGGGGGGCCGATGCCGAGCTCGCCCAGTCGATGGTCCGACGGCTGGAGGGGATTCGCGATGAGGTCCAGAAGCTGCGTGCCGGCGCGACCGAGCATTTGCAAGCTTCGGAACGGTTGGCCCACGCCGCCGAACGCATGGGCGAGGCGCTCTCCCAGGGCATCGCCGACTCTCTCCGCGGTGTCGTGGAACGGGCGCTCCCTCTGCTGGAGGCGGGCGAGACGCTGCAGCGGGAGACGAAGGATGCCGAGCGGGAGGAAACCCGCCTCCGCGATCGATGGGAGCGGCTCGAATCCGAGGACCGGGGAGAGCGGGCGCTGGCGCGCTGGGAGCAGGAGCTGAAACACCTGCACGAGCTCGTGGTCGAGTCAGCCCTTCAGGATGACCGTCTCGCCGAGCGAAAGAAGGAGATCGCACGCCGGAAAGTCCAGGTCGAGAAGGAAACGAAGGCCCTCGCGACGAAGGAACGTGCCCTGAAGCGACTCGAAGGCGAGCTCGCGGACTTGCGTGAGAGCAGGCGAGCCGCCGAGGAGACGCTTCTCCTGGCGCGTCAGGGGCTGGAGCGGGTTCGTGAGCGCAACGAACAGAAGAAGGCGGCGGCCCTGGCTCTGGAACACACCTCAGAGGAGATCCAACGTGTGGAGGCCGTGGTTCGCATCGCGCAATCCGCGGTAGACGAGCAGACGGCTCGACTGGAGATGGCTCGGAACGAGCAAAGGGCTCTGGTGAGACAACACGCGGCCGCGCACGCCGGTGCGGACTGCGTCCCCGGTGATCCGTGTCCGGTCTGTGATCGGAAGCTGCCCAAGGGCTTCCGCCCCCCCGCGATCCCGGCATCCTCGGTCGAGGAAACGATCGCGAAGATCGAGGTGGAGCTCACTCGGGCGCAAGCCGCCTTCACGACGGCCGAGACGACGCTCACCCATCTGCGGAAGCAACGGATGGACCTGGATGGCAAACATCGAGACGCGGAAAGCGGAGCCACCGAGGCGGAGAATCGTCTGCGGGCGATCCTGCCGAATCCGTCCCTCGATCTCGGCGACGAGACGGTTCTCTCGCGAATCGCCGACCAGCATCCGGTCGGGACGCGCGAAGCGGAGGTCGCGAAGTCGCGGACCGCCTACGACGAGGCCAAGGAGGTGCTCGCACAGACGAAGGCGAGCCTGTCCGCGCTGCAGGATGCCACCACACTCGAGCACGGGACCTGGGAGCGTTCGTGGGAGGCGGGCCGCACGCGTTGGACCGATCTCGCGTCGGCGCTCCTCGACGAGAATCCGTCCCCGTCTTTGACGGAAGAGTCGCTGGAACGGGCGCGGACCTCTTGGAAGAGGGCCGCGGCTTCGTTCGAAAAGCTCCGTGGCCAGGTGCGCACGGCGCATGACCGCGTGAAGACGCTGCGGGAACAGGAGGCGAAGAATCGAGATCGACTGGATCGGGATCTCGCCAGACCACTTCAGGGTCTGCAATCGTCGTTGAACGTGCTCCTCGATCGCCTCGAGCAGGCCCGCAAGCTTCATCGCGATGCGGCCACGTCGTTGGACGCCGCGGACGACAGCTCGCCCCTGCCGGACCCTCCACGCCTCGATCCGCGCACGATGGGACACCCGCAGGCGCTGCTCGCGTGGGCGGAAGACCTCGAAGAGGTCGGCCGGAAGCACCTGATTGCCCTGGAGGAGACCGCGAC
>JAGQHR010000996.1 GCA_020431745.1 Candidatus Eiseniibacteriota bacterium | reverse complement strand
CGGCCGCCGCGCGGCCCGGGTCGGGGGGACCCGGGTCGCCCAGGGGGGGATCTGGTCCGGCTCAGAAGGCACGTGCCCCGGCGACCGGCTACTTCCGAAGCAGGAGGCTCCGGTACTGTTCCCCTCGTTCCGGATCGAAGTCGACCAGATGCATGAGGAGGGCCTGGTACTCCGCCGGGGGCCTCCCTGCGCGACCATATAAGGATAGAAGGCGTCGACCGGCCTGGACCGGAAAGTTCGGCTCGCGGCCCGTCGCCAGACTCGACTCGAGACGGTACTGGATGAGGTTCTCGAGCAGGTGGGCGGCCTCCTCCCCGCGTTCCAGCATCGACAGCGCCTGGGCGGCCGGGACCAACAAGTCCTCTTCCGGCAATCCCCGGTCGAGCCAACCCTCCAGATGCTCGTACGCCTCCTCGGGACGCCCGGCCTCGATCAGAGTCCAGGCAAGGAGGGTGTCCGACTCCAGGGTGTTCGCGGGTTGCGCGTTCACCAGCTCGGTGGCCGCGACGACCGCATCGTCGACCCGCCCGAGATCCCGGAGAGCCTCGACCCGGAGCCACCGCCCCGCCGGCCCGGCATCCTCGATCCGGTCCGCGAGCTCGAGCGCCTCTTCCGCCCGCCGCGCCAGAAGCAGAGCCCGGGCGCGTTCGAAGGCCACCGGTGCCGGGGGCAGAGGATCCCAATCCATGCGGTCGAACTGTTCGATGGCCGCGCGTGGGGCACCCCGCGTCAAGGCCAGGAACCCCAGGCGGAACGGCTCGCCCTGTTGCTGGTAGAGGGCCACGAGGTTGGGATCCAACGTGTGCATGAGCATCTCGAACTCCTGCTCCGGATCCTCTCCGTAGAGATCGTGCGGGTCGGTCGGCTCGGCCCGAATCGCGCCCCGATGCGGATCCTCCTCCGGATCGGGAAGCAGATCCTGCGGAGGAGCCTCCGGACTGACGCGGGTCGGTCGGCGCGGAGACTCGATCGCACGCAGACGCTCGTCCAGGCGCTCGCGCGGAAGATCGTCGCCGGCGAGATCGAGCGCCGTTTGCAGACGGTCCTTGGCCGCTACCAAATCACCGGCCGCTTCGAACGCATCGGCCTCCTCCACCCGCGCCTCGATCATCCGCGTCCGGATATCCCGCGCTTCCGACTCGGCCGCTTCCCGCAACGCCGCCTGGTCGGCGCGCTCGGCGACCTCCTCATAGCTGCGCAGGGCGTCGTAGAGCTTGCCGTCGGCCGCCTGGCGGCGCGCCTGCGCGATCTTCTTCTCCGCGTTGAACCCGAACAGTCCCATCGACTCCGTCTCCCTCGTCCTTCCCGGTCACACCGAAATGTCCGCGAGCCGGATGGTATCAGGAAACCACGCACCCGCCCGCACTTCTCACCGGTCGCCCAGAGACCGCTTCACGCGTCGTCCGAGCACCGCTTCACGCGTCGCCCGAACACCGAATCAAGCGTGGATCGGTGGCGACTGCCGGCTTTCTCGTCGTGCGGCCCCCGCGCCTCTCACGGCTCGGCGGGGCGGGATGCGCGCGCGATCCAGTGGGCGCGGAGCGATCCGCACCGATCGGCCAGTGTGCCGGGATGGGCCATCAGGATCTCATGGAGGAGCCGCACCGGAATCCGGCTCTGCATGCCCCACGAAAGGAGGTCGGTCGCCGATCGTTCGCGCAGTGCCTGCGCATCGGGAAACGCGGGATCGACCGTTTCCTGCTGTTCCCGGACGAGCTGCGCGAGGGCGGCGCCCGACCGCTCGATCGCCACGG
>JAGQHR010000995.1 GCA_020431745.1 Candidatus Eiseniibacteriota bacterium | reverse complement strand
ACCCCCCGGTGCCGATCCAGTAGCCAGCGGATCTCCGGCTGGCTCGGGCGTCTCAACCCCGTCCCACGGTGGTCGACCAGGACAAAATCGTTTCCGGCTCCCTCCAGCTTGTAGAACCGGGTCGCCCTGCGCCCGCGCCGTCGCATCACGGTCATGTGTCCTCCCTCGAGGGCGCCGAACGACCGGCTGGCTCCCCAACGTCCCGAGACCATCATGGAGTCTCCTTCTGCGTCGGCTCCTCGTGCGCGGCCGGTTCGGGCACCGGGAGCGGATCCTCGCCCGCAGGCAGCGCAATCGAAAAGTCCAAGTCATCGAGATCGTGGAGCGGAGCCACCTCGATGGCGAAGCGGTACGCCCCTTCCGGCTCGCCCGGATCCCGCACTCCGTTCGCGTTGATGTCGCGGAACCCACGCAGGCGATAGATCCCCGGCGGGACGTCGGTCCAGCGGAACTCAGCTGCGGCTTCCCGAACCAGCGAGTCGCCGGAGGCATACAGTCCCACGCGGATCGGTTGCGCGCAGCGCGCGCTGTCCTCCAAGCTGCTCCCTTCTTCGCGCGCGAGGCGGGCGAAGTCGGACTCGATCCGCGACGAGTCGGCGCGGGAAAGAGCACCCCGGCCGCGCACGCGCGCCTCCAGCTCTCCCTCCAACCACTCGAGGAGCGAATCCCGTTCCGCCCGCACCGCCCCCAAACGATCGCGATACGGTACCGCGACGCAGGAGGAATCGACGACCGTTCCGGCGACAGTGCCCGGTTCGTCCGGCGCCGTGAGGTACATCACCAGTCCGGTGGCCGCGCTGGTATCGGCGAGAGCGATCGAGTCGGGAAGGCAAGTCCAGCGATCCGGAAGCGGCTGGAACTGTCCGTCTCCGTCGCGATCGTAGAAGGCACACACTCGCAACGGTCGATCTCGCGGTACATAGGGGATGCGGAAGGCGCCCTTCTCGTCCGTTTGTCCCATCCGCAGGGCCGGCGGAGGAAACCCGGCTTCCGTCGTGTCGGGAGGCGGCGTCTCCCACGGCCACGCGTAGACCCAGAGATGTTTGGCGGCGAACCGTTGCCCCACCACGGTTCCCTCGAGGACGCCGTCGTCCAGCGTGTCGCCGGTGGAGAACGGAAACGTCCAGAGCGATCCCAGCTGATTCTTGCGTCGGTCGCGGGCGTCCGCCCCGAGCAATCCCACGTAGGTCGTGTGCGGCTCGAGCGGCGCTCGCAGCCGGAGGATCCAGGTGCGGTCCTTCCACTCGCGGCGGGCGATCTCCACCGGAGGCACGACCTGAAAGGTCTGTTCCACCGAACGGTGGTTCATCGACTCGCTGAAAACGATCGCGATACTGTCGAGGTCCGCGAGCCCGAGCGCCGCGGAATCCGGATAGCTGGCAACGACGCGCGGCGGGTCGGTGTCGAGAGGACCGCCGGAGGGCGCTTCGGACTTGGCACAGCCACCGATCCCGACCACCGGGAGCAGGACGACGAGCAGCGGGAGGAGCGTGCGCGTCCGCACGGAGCGGGGAGCGCGTTCACACCGGCCGATCCCGAACCGGAAAACCTCCTCGTCTCGATGGGATGCTCGGTTTTCCAGCGCAGGATCCTCCCGCCAGCTACTGACCGGCCAAACAGTGCACGAGAATCGCCTTCTGGCCGTGCAGCCGATTCTCCGCCTGATCGAACACCACCGACTGTGGACCGTCCATCACCGGATCGGTGATCTCTTCGTTCCGGTGCGCCGGCAGACAGTGCATCACGATCGCCTT
>JAGQHR010000994.1 GCA_020431745.1 Candidatus Eiseniibacteriota bacterium | reverse complement strand
CGACGTCGCGGTCGGGGATGATTCCGCCGGCGAACACCAGGACGTCGTCCGCGCCGGCTTCGCGCAGCAGACGGATCACCTCCGGCAGCAGCCGGTTGTGCGCCCCGGAGAGGATCGAAAGTCCCACGGCGTCGACGTCCTCCTGCACCGCAGCGTTCGCGATCTGCTCCGGAGTCTGCCGAAGCCCGGTGTAGATCACTTCATAGCCGGCGTCCCGGAGGGCGCGCGCGACCACCTTCGCACCGCGATCGTGCCCGTCGAGTCCCGGCTTGGCGATCAGGATCCTGCGGTGCGGTTCGGGCATCTCTCTGATTCTAACAGTGAAAACCGCCGATTTTGGGAGACACCCCCGAGAAACTCAGTTCCCGATGTAGCCCAGCGCCTCGAGCTGCTTGCGGAGCTCCTCGTCCACCTCCGCCGGAACTTCCTCGTCACGGTGCGGGTCCGCGTTGACGACGCGCTTCTTGACCTCGTCCCGGAGACGGGCCACCTGCTCCGGGAAGCGCTCCGATAGGTCGACGAGCTCTCCGGGATCGGCGCGCAGGTCGTAGAGCTCGTAGCGCTCGACCGCACCCCGGCGGGATCGCCGCGACTCCCAGAGCACGAACTTGTAGCGCGGCGTCCGCAGGGCCCGCTTCTCGAAAGACTTGATGTTGGTGCTCTCGGCGAATGCCTGGCGAGGAGGGAGGGGTCCCTTCTCCTCGAGGAGAGGCCGCAGCGACCGCCCCTGGATCTGCCCTTCCGCGGCGATTCCGGCGAGATCGAGCACGGTCGGATAGAGATCGATGAGCTCGATCTGGTCGCTCTCGACCCTTCCGGTCCGCAGGCCCAGGCTCTTCGGCAGGTGCAGGATCAGCGGCACGTGGATCTGGTGATCGTGCAGGGTCTGTCCGTGGCCCCAGGTGCCGTGGTCCCAGAGCTGCTCGCCGTGATCGCTGGTGACGAGGACCATCGTGGTCTCGAGGAGCCCGCGCCGCCCGAGGTCGCGGAACAGCCGGCCGAGGCCGCGGTCGGTATAGGCGATGTCGCCGTCGTAGAGCGCGCGGACGTACTCCTTCTCCTCGTCGGAGAGGTGGCCGCGGAGCTGGTTGTGGATCTTCTTCGAGTATTCGCCGGCCAGTCGTCCGCTCGGAAGGGCGCGCGCAAACTCGTCGTGGGTGTAGGGCTCGTGCGCCTCGTAGGTGTGGAGGAAGAGGAAGAACGGCGCGTCGAGCCGTTCGTCGATCCAGGAGAGCATGCTCTCGGGGTCGTGGATCCAGTCGTCGAGGCGATAGATCTCGAATCCGCGATCGAAGCCGAAGCTCGAATCGACCTGCCCCGCTCCGGTGAGGGCGAACGTACGGTAGCCGGCCTCGTGGAACAGGCTGCCTACGTAGGGTGCCTCCAACCCGTCGCGCGAGAGCGGATAGAGCCCCGTGAGCATCGAGCGGTGCGACGGCTTGGTCCACGGAGCCTGACTGATCGCCCAGGCGAACCGCACCCCGTCCGCCGCCAGGCGATCGAGCTCCGGGCTCACCGGCCGCACGCCGCCGTAGCTCCCCAGGCGATCCGCGCGCAGGGTGTCGACGCTGATCCAGATCACGTTCAGCCGCTTATCGTCCGCGGCGCTGCGCGCCACGAAACGCGGAACCGCCCAGCCGGCGAGGCGGTCTCCGCAAGTCGCAGAGGGATCGCCACCTTCCGCGGCGAGCTCGAGTCCCACCGATCTGCCTCCCCAGCGGCTCATGTCGAGCGCCAGCTCGGTCCCGGCCTCGGGA
>JAGQHR010000993.1 GCA_020431745.1 Candidatus Eiseniibacteriota bacterium | reverse complement strand
ACCTCGGCGCACAGCCTGTCGAAGTCGAACTTGCCGGCAACCGTGACGAGGAGATTCGGGCGCGTGTAGTGACCCTGGTGGAACCGCTTCAAGTCGCGGGTTCCCATCCCGTGCAGCGTCTCCGCGCGGCCCAGGATCGAGTTCCCCAACGGATGTCCGCGCCAAACTTCTTCGGTCGCGAGGTCGAAAACATACTCTTCGGGATTGTCGTCGTAGCTGTGGATCTCCTCGATGACGACTTGGCGCTCCTTGTCGAGCTCGACCCGCGGAAAGGCGGACTGGCTGAGGATCTCCCCGAGCAGGTGGACCGTTTCGGCACGATGCCCGGCGAAGACCCGTGCGTGGTAGCAGGTCGTCTCCTTCGTGGTGAAGGCATCGACCTGCCCCCCCAATGCTTCGATCCGTTTCGCGATCTGGTAGGCCGAATGCTGGCGCGTCCCCTTGAAGACCATGTGCTCGAGAAGATGGGCGATCCCGATTTGACCCTCTGGTTCGTGCCGGGAGCCGCTGCGGACCCAAACACCGATCGCGAGGGACGGAATGTGCTCGGCCGGTTCGGCCAGGATCACGAGTCCGTTCCGCAGCTCCCGCCGCAAGACCCGAGGCTCTTCGATCGGTCCGATCTGTCGCAGGAACTTCATGTGAGACCCTCGAAGCAAGGAGTCGTGTCGCGTGGGCCGGACCGGACGTGGAAAAGCGCTCCGCCGCGGCGGAGCCGAGCGGAGCGCTTCGTCGATCCGGAAGTGAGGATCAGGCGTCCGCGGTCGCCGTCTCCAGCACAGCCTTGCGCGACAGTCGGATCTTGCCCTCGTCGTCGACGCCGATCACCTTTACGAGCACGATGTCGTTCTCCCGAACGACGTCCTCGACCCGGGCGACCCGATGGCTGTCGAGCTCGGAGATGTGCACCAGGCCGTCCCTTCCGGGGAGGATCTCCACGAAGGCGCCGAAATTGACGATCCGCTTGACCTTGCCCCGATAGACACGTCCCACCTCGGGATCCTCGGTGAGCGAACGGATAATGTCGACGGCCCGCTCGGCCATCTCCGCGTCGACGCACGCGACCTTGACGGTTCCGTCGTCCTCGACGTCGATGGCAGCGCCCGTGTCCTCGCAGATCTTCTTGATCGTCTTGCCCCCGGGGCCGATGACGTCCCGGATCCGGTCCGGGTTGATCTGGATGACGAGAATGCGCGGGGCGTGCTTCGAGATCTCCGGACGCGAATCCGGCAGGGTCTCGGTCATCTTGCCGAGGATGTGCAGCCGTCCCTGGCGGGCCTGCTCCAACGCCGCCGCGAGGATCTCGTAGTTGAGGCCCTTGATCTTGATGTCCATCTGGATCGCGGTGACCCCATCCTTGGTGCCGGCCACCTTGAAGTCCATGTCCCCGAGGTGATCCTCGACGCCGAGGATGTCGGAGAGGACCGCGATGCGGTCGCCTTCCTGGATCAGCCCCATCGCGATCCCCGCCACCGGCGACTTGATCGGCACGCCCGCATCCATGAGAGCGAGCGCACCGCCACACACGGAAGCCATCGAGGAGCTGCCGTTGGACTCCAGAACGTCCGAAACGATCCGGATGGTATAGGGGAAGCTCTCGTTCGAGGGGACGACGGCGACGAGCGCGCGCTCGGCCAGGGCACCGTGTCCGATCTCACGGCGACCCGGGCCCCGCATCGGCCGGACCTCACCCACCGAATACGGCGGGAAGTTGTAGTGGAGCATGAACGTCTTCCACGAGTGTCCCATGATCTCTTCG
>JAGQHR010000992.1 GCA_020431745.1 Candidatus Eiseniibacteriota bacterium | reverse complement strand
CGGGCGGCGACTACGATCCGACCGTGAGCGCGACCGCCTACGTCGCGTTCGAGTCCTACTATTCATGGTCGTCCCCGGGGATGGTCGCCGACCTGCAGGGTTGGGTCGACGATCCGAGCAGCAACTTCGGCTGGGTGATGATCGGCCAGGAAACCGGGATGGTGACGACCCAGAAGCGGTTCGCCAGCCGCGAAAACACGAACACGTCCTACCGGCCGGTGCTGGAGATCACCTATTCGGTGCCGCCCAACCCCGCGACCGGGGCCTGTTGTCTGCCCAGTGCGGAGTGTGAGGTTCTCACCACGGCCGAGTGCGCGTCGGCCGCGGGAGAGTATCAGGGCAACGACACCGTCTGTCTGCCCGCTACGTGCGAGCTGGTGCTGGAACCGTATGTCGATCCGCTTCCGATTCCTTCCATCGCGATGCCGGTCAGCGGGACGCCCGGAGGCGCCGCTAGCTACGAGATCAGCGTCGTGGAAACGCAGCAGCAGCTGCACCGCGATCTGCCTCCGACGACGGTTTGGGCCTACGACGGGGTTTTTCCGGGGCCGACGATCGAAGCGTGGCGGGACGAGCCGGTCAGCGTGACCTGGATCAGTGATCTGCGCGATTCCACCGGTGCGCTGCGGACCGAGCATCTCCTGCCCGTGGATCAATGCCTGCACGGGCCCGACGAGCTGGGTCCGACGCCGCGGACGGTGGTGCATCTCCACGGAGGTCACGTCCCCGCGGATTCGGACGGGTATCCGGAGGATACGATCCTGCCGGGTGAGCAGCAGACCTTCGTCTATCCCAACCACCAGCTGCCCGCGATGCTGTGGTATCACGATCACGCGCTGGGGATCACACGCCTCAACGTGCTCTTGGGCCTGGCCGGATGCTACTTCGTGCGCGACGCGGAAGAGCAGGCCCTGGGTTTGCCTTCGGGATCGTACGAAGTGCCGCTGGTGATCCAGGACCGCACCTTCCGCACGGATGGCTCGTTCGCGTATCCGGCGGCGTGGGCGGAACACTTCTTCGGCGACAAGACGCTCGTCAACGGCAAGGTCTGGCCCTATCTGGATGTCGACCGCGGGGCCTATCGCTTCCGCATCCTCAACGGATCGAACGGGCGGACCTACACGCTCGCGTTCTCCGACGGTCGCCCTCTCACCGTCATCGGAAGCGACGGCGGATCGCTGCCGGCACCCGTCGTCGTCGATACGCTGACGCTCAACCCCGCGGAACGTGCCGACGTCATCATCGATTTTTCAGGGGACGCACCCGGAGCCGAGCTTCTCCTGCGCAACAGCGCGCCGGCTCCGTATCCGGACGGGAGTCCGATGCAGCCCCAGGTCGAGCCGGTGATGAAGTTCGTCGTGGCGGCGAATCCCGGATTCGCGTGGTCCGCGCCCGATTCGCTGCGCTCGATCGAGCGCCTGCAGGAGGCGGACGCCACCGAAGCCCGCGACTTCACGCTGCAGAAGTTCGGGGATCCGTGCACGGGGTCGGTCTGGCTCATCAACGGTCACCATTGGCCGCACATCGAAGAGCGTCCCTGGCTGGGTTCGACGGAAACCTGGCGCTTCATCAATCGGTCCGGGATGGTGCATCCGATGCACATGCACCTGGTGATGTTCCAGGTGCTCGACATCCAGCCGTTCACCGTCGTCAACGACACGATCCAGGTGACGGGTCCTCCGGTGCCGCCGGATCCGGAGCAGGCCGGTTGGAAGGACACGGTCCCGGTGTTGCCCAACGAGATGGTCCGGGTGATCGCGCGCTTC
>JAGQHR010000991.1 GCA_020431745.1 Candidatus Eiseniibacteriota bacterium | reverse complement strand
GGGTGAGCTGCCGCCAGAGCCACGCGGCCGCGCCGATCGACAGGACCGCCAAAGCGGTCGCCCAAGGAGGGAGCACCGGGGCGAGCACGACCGCGTGATAGCCGGCGAAGAGGAGATCCGTGCCTCGGACTCCCCGGCCTGGACTCCCGAGCCTTCCCCGCCACAGTGCCTCCTCGACGACAGGATTGACGGTCGCGTGGTAGACCGCGAAACCGGCCCACGAGGTGCCGGTCAGGCCCAGGTCCCGACAGAAGGTGCTGACGATGGGGTTCAGGCCCAGTGGAGACCAGAGCAGGGCGAGGATCGGTCCCGCGGAAAGCCCGGTGGCGATTCCTGCGATCCAGAGCGCGATTCGCACCGAGAAACGGTTCGGCCGTCCCGGCCCGGGAGGCGTCCCCTCGGCAGGCGGAGTGCACGTTCCATCCCCCGGTCCGCGAAGCGAACTGTTGGCGGATCGGTTGCGCGTGTGCCACAGGAACACGAGCGCCGCCGCGTGGTAGAGGAGGATGGCCGCCCATCCGCTGCGAAATCCGTACAAACCGATCGCGATCGCCGCATAAGGGAGCGTCGCTCCCACGACCAGCAGCCGTTTTTCTGGAGGATCGGGCTGGCTCGTAGTCGCGTCGGTGGTTTTCCCGGTTGACCGATCCGGCTCGTGGGTTGCCATACTGTCCCTTCGTCAGAGAAGCGGCGGCAGATCGCCGACCGCGTCGACCGGCATCGAAACGATGCCCGGCGGATACTATGCAGGAGCGAATCATGGCCAAGCGAGTCGCCGTCACCGGAGCGGCAGGACAAATCGGATACAGCCTCTTGCCCCGCATCGCAGCGGGCGAGGTCTTCGGGCCGGACACACCCGTTATTCTGCAGTGCCTCGAGATCACCCCCGCGCTCGGATCCCTCGAGGGTGTGCGCATGGAGTTGGATGACTGCGCCTTCCCGCTCTTGGAGGGGGTGGTGTGCAGCGACGATCCCCGCGTCGCGTTCGCCGACGCCGACCTGGTGTTCCTGGTCGGCAGCAAGCCGCGTGGACCGGGCATGGAGCGGAACGATCTGCTCCGCGAGAACGGGCCCATCTTCATCGGCCAGGGCCAGGCGCTCGCGGACGTCGCGGCCAAGGACGTGCGCGTGATCGTGATCGGGAATCCGTGCAACACCAACTGTCTGATCGCGCTCAACAACGGACGCCGGATCGCGCCCGGGCAGTGGTCCGCGATGACCCAGCTCGATCACAACCGGGCCCAGGCTCAGCTCGCGGGCAAGACCGGATCGCTGGCGCGTGACGTCAAGAACGTGGTGATCTGGGGCAATCACTCGAACACCCAGTTCCCCGATTGGACCCACGCGACGATCCAGGGCAAGCCAGCCGAGGGACAGGTCAACGACCTCCCCTGGCTCCAGGGACCATTCCTCAAGACGGTGCAGGAGCGAGGCAAGGCGATCATCGACGCGCGGGGCAAGTCGTCCGCACTGTCGGCGGCGAGCGCGGGAATCGATCACGCGCGGCTGCTGATGAACGGCACTTCGAAAGGCGAGTGGACGAGCATGGCGGTGGTCTCGGACGGCAGCTACGACGTGCCCGCCGGACTCCTTTGCTCCGTCCCGGTCGAGTGCCCCGGCGACGGAACCTACCGCATCGTGAAGGGTCTCGAGTTCCAACCGTTCGGACGCGAAAAGTTCGATGCTTCCGTCAAGGAGCTGGTCTGGGAGCGGGACACCGTGAAGGACCTGCTCGGCTCTTGAGGCGGAGGACGGTGCGGGCAGCCGAA
>JAGQHR010000990.1 GCA_020431745.1 Candidatus Eiseniibacteriota bacterium | reverse complement strand
TCTGATCTCCATCCTGCCGGGCGGACACGGTAGGCTGAAGGACCGGCGTGACATCCGGGTCCGGAACCAAGGTCGACTCCGCCAACACGCGATAGGAACCGGCGGGCAGTCCGCTGCCGTCCGGAAGCGTTTCGATACGATAGAAACCGTCCGCCTCGGTCAGCGCGCTCGCGACGACGCGGCCATTCGTGGACCGGGCGCTCACTCGGACAGCGCCGATCGGCGTGTTCGACTCCGCATCCAGGACCCTTCCGGCAATCCAGGTCGATCGATCCGGCAGGTAGTCCACCGCCATCGCCGTGTCTCCGGCCACCGTGACCCGCACGGCCTGCGCCTCGTCGGGCACACCGGGATGGAAGAGGCGCGGATATCCGCCCTGCGCCACGAAACGCACGAGGTAGTCGCCCGGGGGCACGCAGTCGAGCGAGTAGGCCCCGGGATCGTGAAAGGCCGTTTCGACGGTATCGCTCGGCGAAAGAGCCGTCACAACGACGGCGTCGGTGTAGGCGAAGTCGACGTCGAGGACTCCGTGAATGACCCCTCGTCCGTCGTTGGAAAGTCGGCAGTCTCCCAGATCGAAACCGATGACATCGACCCGCCCGGCCACAGCGCCCTCGGCGACGGTGACGGTTCGGGCATCCTCGACATGAACGGCGCTCGGGAAGTATCGATTGAGACGGGGAACGAAGACGTAGTACGAACCGGCCGGCAGGCCGGTCATGGCGTATTCCCCGTGATCCTCGGTCCGGGTCTTGAACACCGTGCCGCGATCGCGATCCTCAAACTCGACCTCGAAGTCCGGATAGGGGGAGCCTGTTTCGTTTCGCACCCGCCCGTCGATCTCCCCACCGACGTCGAGATCGACATCGAGATCGAGACGCTCCGAGGGCACCGTAGCGGAGACGAGCGCGGCCTCGTCCGAAGTCCGAGCCCCCCCGAAGAACTCGCTCAGGTACGGACCGGATGGCGGCGTGACTTCCACGAGATACGATCCGGCCGCGAGTCCACCCTGCCGCCAGCGACCTTGCGGTCCCGTCTCGGTGGACCAGAACCCGCCGGCGCCGTCCTCGATGCGAATGCGCGCTCCCTCGAGACCGAATCCCTCCGGGGTCATCACTCTCCCGCCGAGGATCGCGCCCCACTCCAGCGTCTGGTGGCCGATGTCTTTTGACTCCTGGTCGGCCAGCTCGATGCGGGGCGACTGATCGGGCGCGTCGACGCCACCGAGATAGGCGGCGGCATGCGCGCGATCCCGCGAATAGGGCGCGTCGCTGGAGAAACGCAGGAGGACGGATCCGGCCGGCACCCCTTCCAGGGAGAATCGACCGGAGTCGTCCGTCCGGCCGTCGACGCGAATCGTCCCGACCCACGCTTGCACGAGCAGTCCGACGGCGGGCCCGTCCGGGCCCACGACCTCCCCCGTGAGCGTGCCGCCCGCAGGCGACAGCGAGAGATCCGCCGAATCGAAGCCGGCGTTCTCGGCGACGTCGATGACCTGCGCGTCCGCTTCCTGCGGCGCGTCCGGGTAGTACAACCCGGGGAAAAAACGGGAGGCACCGAGCCGCGCGGAGGCCTCGGAGGCGCCGAGACAAAGGAGCCCCCACGCGAGAATCGAATAGAGCCAGCATCGCCTCATGCCACCGCCTCCCGCGGAGTCCGGCCGGCGCCCCACGGAGAGGTTCGGGTGCGCTCGGCGGTCAGGTTCGTCCGGTCCCTCGGAGCTGGGAGTCTACCGGACCATCACGACGCGATGATCGGCTGCCGGCGTC
>JAGQHR010000989.1 GCA_020431745.1 Candidatus Eiseniibacteriota bacterium | reverse complement strand
CGGATCTCCGCCGATCCAGTTGACCCCGTTGTCCTGGAGCCCGTCCTGTTCACGGACGTGGGTGAGGCGCGTGACGTCCCCGCTGGCGTCGAGGGTCAAACGAACGAGGCCCGTGCCTTCGGTTCCGATCCAGACCACGCCGCGCTCGTCGACGTAGACGCTCCGGGTTCGCAGAGACGGAAGTCCATCCGCCTCCGTGTAGAGCCCGATCGTTTCGTCGTGCCAGCGCAGCGCTCCTTCGGGTGTGGTGAACCAGACATCGCCCGACTCGGTCGACTGTCCATAGCGCATCGGACCCGCCGACACTCCGTCCGCGGTGCCGAAGATGCGCCACTCCCCGTTTCGATGGAGTCCGATGGTGCCGAATCCTGCGGCCCAGAGGTCTCCGTTCTCTCCCTCGCCAAAGGAGAAGACACGCCGGAGTCCCGGCACTTCGAACTCCTCGATCTCGCTCGGCTGCCCCGGAATCGCGGCAGACCGAATCCGTCTCGAGACGGCACCTCCCGTCGCGACAAAGACGGAGCCGTCTCGGAGGGAGCAGAGACTTTGCACTCCCGTGCCGATGTCGTAGACCGTGTCCGAGTCGGGGGTGACATGGTGAACGGACGCGCCGCTCGCATACCAGAAGCCTCGTTCCCGACCTTCACGGGAGTGGGCAAGCTGCGCATCGGAGACCACCGATGACACGTCCGCATCTCGATCGCGCACCACCGCGAGCGCGGGCTGAAGCCGCACGAACCCATCTGTCGTGGAAACCCAGATGTTCCCTTCGTCATCGTCCTGGAGTGACTGCGCCTCTCCCGGAAGATCCGCCACGAGCGCGCCCTCTCTAAGGACCCGCGTGCCGCTCGCACTCCACGCTACTCCGCGCGGGTCGAGAAGGAGCATGTCGCAGCGATCCTCACCGACCCGTTCCCAGACGGAGCTCCACGGGGTCCTCCGGTAGAGGCCACCGCTTCCCCCGACCCACACGGTCCCGCTGTGTTCGTCCACTTCGATCCAGTCGACGGGGTCTGCGGAGGCGGGTAGGGACACGGACTCCGGAGTCTTCTCTGCACCGCGGACCGACGTGCGGGAAAGTCGAAGCAGTCCGGTGTCGGTAGCGATCCAAAGGGCACCGTCGGGCCCCTCCGCAACGCGGCGGACCGCCACCGAATCCGTCACCGCGGAAACCTCTCCGCCGGCCACTGCCAGAAGGCCGTGCTCCGTCGTCGCAACGAGGGTGACCCCTTCCCGGGTGCGAAGGACCTGGTTGGCGACCTCACCGGCGAGGCTCGGGTGGAGCGGTACGAACCCACCATCGTCGTATCGGAAGACGCCCGTGGCCATGGCGACGACGATCTCGTCGCCCGCGTAGAGGTCCCGGATCCCGACCTTGGGGAGCCCCTCCTCCGTACCCGGGGTCGAGAACCGCCCATCTTCCTGGATCACGATCCACGGAGCGCTACCCCACGCGATGAGCCGCCCGTGTGCGTCCTCGGCCACGTGGTTCGCGTAGTTGAGCGTCAGCCCTTCCGTGTTTCCGGAGTCGAAAGTACGGAGCCGGACACCGTCAAAACGGACGAGACCGTCGGTCGTTCCGAACCATAGATACCCATCCTGCGTCTGGACGGCCCCGCCGACGTCCTCCGTGGGGAGCCCGTCCAACCGGGTCCAGACCCGCGCCGTGTACCCGGACGGGCCAATCCAGTCTGCGGGCGCGGCCTCCGCTCGGGCCGCGCCGAGGACGAGGCAAACGAGAACGAGAAGGAGGGTGCCAGCCGCCTGGT
>JAGQHR010000988.1 GCA_020431745.1 Candidatus Eiseniibacteriota bacterium | reverse complement strand
CTGCCCCTCGGTCACGCTGCCGAGGGTCTCCTCGTAGAGGGCCAGGAGCTCCTTGATCTCGGGAGACTCGAGGTCCACGTCTTCTTCGTCCGCGAGGTTCACGAGGCGCGGCGGCTCCGGCACGGCCGGGCGGCGCGGGGCCTCGTCTTCTTCCATCGCGGTCGACATGTCGTCGCGATCGTTCCGATCCATCATTTAGTCTGGTTCCTACCCTTCTTCTGAATTCGCGGATCCGGATGCCCGGCGCTCGCAGCGGCTCAGAGCTTCCGTTCCGCCCTCCCGTTCTCCGCGGACTCCTCGCCGAGCTCCCGGATGCGGGCGAGGACCGCCTCGGCGATCCAGCGCGCACGCTCCCGGGGCTCTTCGGGCCCCGCGTCCCCCGGGATCGTCTGCGGGTCGCCGAACACGATCCGCAGACGGCCCCGCCGGAAGAGATTCCGGACCGGGGATTCGGTTCCCTGCACGAAGGCCGGGACGACCGGAACCGCGCGCTTCGTGAGCAGCACGCCGATGCCGGCCTTGGCTCGACCCAGCTCGCCGCTCCTCGAACGGGTCCCCTCCGGGAAGTACAGGAGGAGTTTCCCACCGTCCAGGAACTCGGCCAGCTCGTCCATCTTCTCCATCGAGAGGCGTCCCCGCTCGATGGGTATCGCGTTCAGCGACCGGATCAGGGTCGAGAGACCCGGCACCGAGAACAGCTCGCGCTTCGCGACGAAGCCCGACTCCCGCGGCAGGACGCTGCCGAGGAGGGGCGGATCCAGCAGGCTGCGGTGGTTGCTCGCCACCACGGCCGCGCCGTCGCGCGGGAGCTTCTCCAGACCGTCGACCCGCAACCCCCACAGTCCCCGGGCCAGCCAACGGACCACATCGCGGCAGAACCGGTACCAGGGTCGCAACGCCGGGGGTCTTCCTCCGTTCACGGACCGAGCAGCCGCGGATGATACCCGATTCCGGCGGGCCCCGGAAAGGGGGAAAACCGGCTCCCGACGAAGGGGGGCTCTGGAGTACCCTGCGGCAATCCTCCGAATCCGCCGATCCCGCAGCCGGAGAGTGCCGTGCGCCCGTCCCGATCCTCGCTCCGCCGCCTCGTCGCGAGCGTCCCGCTCGCCCTGACCCTTGCCGCGGCCGTCCCCGCCGCCGCCGGGTCCTCCGCCCCGCCCGTGCCCGCGTCCGTGCCCGAGACCCGGACCGTCGATCACGTCGACGACTACGCCGGCGTCGAAGTGAAGGACCCGTACCGGTGGCTCGAGGCCATGGACGACGTCGAGGTCCGCCGCTGGATCGACGCGCAGCGCACGGCCACGGCCGACTGGATCGCCGACGTCCCCGAGCGGGCTGCCGTCGTTCGTCGGCTCGAGTCGTTGATGGATCACGAGGATCGGTCGGTGCCGGTCCGACACGGCGACCGCACGTTCCAGAGTCGGCAGGAAGGCCTCGCGAATCAACGGGTCCTGTGGGTCACGGACGCCGACGGCTCGGAGCGCCCGCTCATCGATCCGAATGCTTGGTCGGCGGACGGCACGATCGCGCTGCGCGAGGTTTCCTACCGGAGAGACGGCCGCCTGATCGCGATCGGGAAGAGCGAGGGCGGTTCGGACTGGCGCACATTGCACGTCGTGGACGTCGACACGGGGCGGGAACTGCCGGACGTGCTCCGCTGGGTCAAGTTCAGCTCGCCCGAGTGGGCGAACGACGGCGAGTCGTTCTACTACGGACGCTATCCGACCCCCGAGGGGGACGCCTTTTCCTCCGTGAACGAGAACCAGAGGCT
>JAGQHR010000987.1 GCA_020431745.1 Candidatus Eiseniibacteriota bacterium | reverse complement strand
GCACCGGGTCGGGTTCGATTCCGTGAGGTCGAGGATGTTGCGACCGTCGGCCCGAAGCTCCTGCAGACGCTGCGCCAGGCGATTCGGCTGCTGCTCCCGCGTCGTCCGCGACGTGAAGTGGATGTCCGCCATGGAGACAGGATAGCCGTTTTGGTCGGGGTGCAAGGAGAGCCGCCCTCGGTCTGGTGGACGAGCGCGCGAGCTCTGATCCGTTGGCGGCCCGCTTATCGAACCGTCGGCGGCCGGCATCCCGAACCGTTGGCGGCGGGCCTACCGACCCGTCGTGTCGAAACGGAACATCAGTCCGGCCGAGGGCGCCCAGTCCATGGCCTTGGACGACAACGCGACGGCGTTGTCGACCTTCACGAAGATCGAGCGCGAGGCGCGGACCTGGATTCCCGTGTCCAACTCCCACTCGTCGGGTGCTCCTCCTTCTCCCCCCTCGATTCCGGCGAAGAGGCGGATGCTCGGAGTGAGCCGGCGCAGGTACTCCAGGGTCGTCTCTCCGATGTTGAGGCTGGAGTCGTCGCGCGTGTACTCGACGGAGCTCTTTACGGTGAAGGTTCCCCAGGAGAATCCGCGAGCGACGCCCAGACCGGGTTTGAGATCCCACTCGCGATCCCCGATCAGCCGCTTCCGCCGCTGCGACGGGGCCGTGATCTCCGCGAAGGCGAACAGCTCCGGACGATGCATCGCTTCCTCCAGCACGCGCAGCCGCACCTGTCCCTCGAGATCGGTGAACCCCGACTGGTGGAGTCGATCGGGAAGCTGCGAATGGTCGTCCGAGGCCTTGTCGAGCGTGGCGTCGATGAGCGCGGTCTCGACTTCCACCGCCAGCCGCGAGCTCACGCCGTAGCCGATCCAGAGCTGCATCGCGGACGCTCGGTAGCGTCCCCGGTGCTCGCGGTTCTCGTCGTACCCGAGCTTGTGTGGGTTGTACTCGAGGTCGTGGTCGCGGAAGTACGCGGCATACGGATAGATCGCCAGCTCGCCCGGTGCGAGATAGGTGCCGAAGATCGAGGCCGGCACCCCGTGCCCGCGATCCCGCAAATGGTCGGGAAGGTCCTCGGGGGCGGAGAATGCGGAACAGACGATCGTCATTGTTGCGACGACCCCGGCGATCGCTCCGTACGACGGGGCTCGTCCAGTGAAGGAGATCGAGATCCGGACCGCGGAATTGCCGGATGACCGGCGCCGTCCTCTTGCGAAGCGCGACAAGTCTGCCGTCATGGTTCCCGTCCTCGTTGATGCCTTCCCGCCTGCTTCCGTGGCAGTGTCGCCGGACTGCGTGAGACGGAGATGAGATTCCGTCCGAAGCGGGTCGGCGCGCTCTCGCGCAGCCCGCGCCGGCGCAGCCCGGGTTGGAGCAACACGCGCTGTGGCAGCCCGGGCTGGAGCAACCCGGGATCCGAGTGTGGACCGCCTACCGTGGCCCGCCGTCCGTTTTGGTATTGCGACCTAAATAATTGTGGTACTGTGCCTTAAAGGGGTAGGCAAGGTGGCGGCACCTGTCGGGGCAGCCGCTCGATTGCGTCGTACCCGTGAAACGGGTGACGACCTTCGTGCTCCCGAGCCAAACGCGAGGGCCCCGGGCCGGCTTGCGGTGGACGGAATGGTGGGCCCGGTCGAAATCAAACGAGGACCGCGGCCGGTTCGTTTCGAGGTGTGCGGAGCCCGAGTGGCCGCGGGCCCGTGGCGCGCGCGCTGACGAGGTTCGAAGACTGACAGGACTGATCGATGCCCCAGCCGAACCGATGGTTCGCCCGGAACGTG
>JAGQHR010000098.1 GCA_020431745.1 Candidatus Eiseniibacteriota bacterium | reverse complement strand
CGCGCCCATCAGGGACGCCGATGGGCTTTGGGTGCGTTCGCCTTCGCGATCCTCGCGCTCGGTCCGCGACTGCACGTGAACGGAGAGGTGCTTCCCGTTCCGTTGCCGCAGGCCATCGTGTCGCATCTCCCGATCCTGGGTGGCACGCGCACGCCGATCCGGTATCTTGCTGCCGCACAGCTATTTCTGGCGATGGCGGTGGCGATGGGATGGGCGGGTTGGCAGCGCAGTGGCCGGCGCGGCGCGATCGCGCGCGATCCCGAGGCCGCGCTGACCGTGCCCTCGCTGCTGCTGACCCGGGGAGAGCTGTTGATCGGAGCCGCGATCCTGTTGACGTGTCTGTCGGCTCCGTTGCGGTTCACTGCGGAGCCGATCCCGCGCGTGTACGAGACGATCCGGCAGCGCTCAGCGGGTGAGACGGCCACGTTGTTGCACGTGCCGGGGATGCTCGCCCGTGAAGATCTTCTGTATCAGACCGTGCACCGGCAGCGTTTGGTCGACGACGTCAGCTCGGCGATGCCCCTGCACACCGGTAGCGAAGACGCCTTGCGGACTCAGGCGTGGGAGACGTTCGCTTTGGGTTTCGCGCAACCGGGATTCGTGAAGAACCTGACCGAGGACCAGCGTGGTGCGCTGCAGCAGATGGCGCGCGAGTACTTCGGACAGTTCGGAATTCGGTGGGTGGTCGTGCCGTCGGATCCGGCCCACCAGATGGCCGGGAGTGCGGACCGGTTGCCGCACAACATGGTCGGACCGACTGCCTACCAGGCCTACCGCGAGAACTTCAAGCTGCTCGAACCGGTGTGGGAACAGGAGAAGGACGGCGTCACCGTCTTCGAGTTCTGACCCGGTTAGTTCGACCGCACCCTGCGGCGAACTCCGGTGAGAGGTCCGGGCTGGCCCGCCAATTTGTGTCTCGTGGCAGTAACGAGGCTCGATCCCAGTGGAACGCGGTTCAGGATGCCTCCGGCCCGTCGGGGATCTTTTCTCGCCGGGATGGGTCGGGTACGCGGCCGGCGCGCTTTCCCCACGCGTTTCCCAGGAACTGACCGGTGAAGTACGCCCCCAGTAGAACCGGCAGGGTGGTGAGGTGCCACCCGACGCCCGCGAGAATGCGGATGCCGGCGACGATGGGCACCGGCGCGTGAATGGCGATGAACCAGGCGGGCGAGAACTTGCGGACGCCGGAACGCCAGTACCCGAACGGCAGGTTCACGATCAGGATCGCGAGGGCGACCCACCAGAGATTGTGATTCATCAGCCTACCGTTCGTGCGCTGGACAAAGGCCGACTCTCCCGGGGCCTCTCCCTGACCTCGGGAGCGAACAGGCGGTGGTCTGTTCTTCAGCAGGCCGTCGGCCGAGGAACTCGCCGCCGGATCATATCATCCCACCAGTGCCAGCCGGCGACGCTCGTTTGCCCGCTCACCGGTCCGATGGTGCGAATTTCGACTTGAGGCATCCCCAGGTCGCGCGGTTCACGGGCGTCGGCTCGCATGGATCAGGTTCGCAGGGGACATCGTCCCCGACATAGGTTCCGCCGGCGGCGGTGCAGGTTTCCGGCGTCTCTGTGAGGCATTCGCCGGTGGGGAAGCAGCAGGCTCCGGTCGGCGGGCCGAACATCTCCCACTCTTCGATGATCATCTGATTGCAGAGCGATCCATGGCAGCCCCAGTTGTTGAGTCCGTAGAGTCGGAAGAAGCGATAGGTGGGACCGTCGGGAGACACGAAGGACTGCCATTCATGCCTGTTGGCGTACTGGAGGACTCCCGGATGGACGGGGCTGAAGTTGATGCCGTCGTCGGATCCCTCGAAGCGGAAGTCCTTGAGCCGTGATCTCGCCGCGTCCGACTCGCTGTAGGCGAGTAGATTCAGTGATACGACCGTGCGCGGTGCGCCGTAGTCGATCTGCACCCAATGCGGGAAGAGCTCTTTGGTCCGCTCATCCCCTGAGTGCCAGGCGGCGCCTTCCAGGCCGACCAGATTGTTCGACATGTTGGATGGGTCATACCAGAAGTACCAGTCGAACAAGACCGAATCGGCCGCGTGGGGAAGAGACGAGTCGGTCATGTCCATCGCGGCCCGAACGGGCGTGGCGAAACAACAGGCGAGAATCAATCCGAACAGGAACGTGGGGCGATTTCTGCGGTCGGGAATCGCGAAGACTCGAGGGCAACGCATGGTAGCCTCCGAGCCGGCTCGGACCGGGGGGAAAGCGGGGACGGCGCATTGACGCCCCGGCATGCCGAATCCGGCCGGCTGCGACAGTCGACAAGAAACGCGGCACACGCAGGAAGCGCAGGGGGTGGCGTCCCGCCTGCGTGGCCGAGACACCCGAAAGACGCGCCCTACGCTGATGTCGCGCGGACGGCCTTCGCAAGTGCAATCGGCGAAGTGCCGGAAGTACGTAGACACGCCTGGCCTGGGCAGTGACGGAGGATCGGAATGAGCCGATTCGAGGAGTACCGGCCGAGAGCTCGGGGCGGGGAGTCTCCGGAGGCTACGGCGCACCATCGCGAGCAGCGCGTGAAGGACCTCGTGGTCCGCCCGGCCGTCCTCGACGATCTTGCCGATCTGGTCATGATCCAAGCCGCGCGCGAAGGAGGAGACGTCTCGGACCACGCCGCGCGTCTGCGGGATGCGCTCGACGCGAATCGCACCACTCCACACGGAACGATCCTGGTGGCGGAGATCGAGGGCAAGTTGGCCGGCCTCGCGAAAACGACGTACTTCAAACCCGCGGCGGACGCGCCCGAGAACGTCGCGCCCGCGGGATGGTACCTCTCCGGAGTCATCGTCTCGCCCGAGCATCGCCGCAAGGGGATCGGAAGGAGCCTGACTCGAGCGCGCCTGGATTGGATCGCGAAACGCGATCGGTGGGTCTACTACTTCGCGAACGCCCGCAATCAGGTCAGCATCGATCTCCACCGGGAGTTCGGTTTCGAGGAGATCACCCGGGACTTCACCTTCCCGGGGGTGACATTCGATGGTGGCGTCGGCATCCTCTTCCGGGTGAATCTTTCGGACGGGGAGCGATAGAGTCCGCAGGTACGACACGGGGGTTCCATGCAGATCCGAACCATCACTCCCACCGATGTCATGAAGCCGATCGGCCCGTACAGCCACGTGGCGCTGGCCGGGCCGTTTATCACCATCTCGGGGACGGCGGGCGTCGATCCGAACACTGGCGAGCTGGCCGGGCCTGATGCCTACGCACAAACCAAGCAGATCCTCCGTTCCTTCCGGAGGATGTTGGCGCCCGCTGGATCGGGCATGCAGGCGATTCTCCACATCCATGTCTTCCTGCTGCACATGGAAGACTACGAAGAGATGAATCGCGCGTACCGGGAGGAGTTTCCCCGCCATCTGCCGGCGCGCACGGTCGTCGGCGTGAGCGCGCTTCCCAAGCCCGGGGCACGTCTGACGATGAACGCGAATGCGGTGGCGATGTTTGCCGACCGTCCCTCCGCTGCCGATGCTCTCGTGGTCGGCGCCGTCGAGCGGATCGGGACCGCAGGAGTGGATGACCTGGTTCGGGCGCTGGAAGCGGTTCCCTCGGGCGCCATCGTCCCGGTCGAGCTCATGATGGTCTTTGCCGCGATGCAGAAACTCCATGCGCGCCGGAACGACCTCGAGCATGACGCGATCGTCGCCGAGATTCGCACGCTGGAGCCGGGGGGCGTGTTCGGTCTCGGGTGCATGGCTTTCAAGAATCTCTGGGCGTGCCGGCCCGACAAGTCCGTCAGTGACGAGGCGTTCAACTGCGCGATCGACATGCTCTCCGAGCCCCGTTCCGCGGACCCGCCGACCCGGGAGCCGCGGTGAGCTTTTGGCAGTGGGTCCGCGCGACCACTCTCGGCTGGCTCCTCGGATTCGTGCTCGTCATCGTGCTCTCGCTTGTCTGGGAGCTTTTCGGCGGGGTGCAGTTCATGGTGGGAGCTGGAATCGGCGCCGGCGTCGGCTATCTCCAGGGCCGAGCACTGGCTTCGGTTCTCGGTCGCTCATACCGATGGATGGTGGCATCGACCGTCGGAATGGGGGCGCCGTTCCTGCTCACGGACGTGCTGCATCTGGCCGGCCTCGGATTGCCGTACTCTCTTCCGCGCAACGTCCTCTATGGCGCGATCGTGATCGGAGTCTGGCAGGCGCAGCTTCTCCGCCCCGTTTCCCGACGCTCGGTGTGGTGGATTCCGGCGTGTCTCTACGGTTGGGCCATTCCGGCCGGTGCCATCGCGCTCGGCGACTCGCAGGCGCCCCGGGCGCTCAAAGTGATCGGCAGCTTTGGTGGCATCTTTCTGGGAGGCGCCCTGCTGGGGTTGGCCACCGCGGGCTGTCTGACCTGGATTCTGCGCAGGCCGTGCCGACGTCCCATGTTCGACGATGTGCCCGGGTGAGGACCGTCGTTGGCACGGACACTCCTGAACAAACTTTCCGGAAGTGTCCGAGCACATACTCTGACAGGGGGAGGGCATGTTCGCGATCAAAGTCGAGATAACCGACCCGTCGGCAGAGACCTATTTGTTTCCGGCTCAGAAGACGATGTACGGCGGCAAGCTCATCGCCCGGGGCGATACCATCTTCCTTTTCGCCAGCGAGAACGAAGGGGGACCGGGACTGATCGCGAAAGGCATCGTCACCTCGGTTCGGGCCATCCCGAAGAAGCTGGGGATCGCCCGACAAACCCCGCGTGTGAGCATCGCCGTGGAACGAGTGGGAGCTGCCAAACGGCGGTTGGGACGGAGTGAGCTGAAGGGATTCTCCGACTGGGACGACGGCAGGCCGGAAACCGAGCTCAACTTCAAGTTCTACCGCCAAGCGACGAACAAGATCGTGGGGATCTCGGATGAGACGGCGGCCTTCCTCGACCGCTTCTTCTGATCCGGATCTTGCCGGTTCCCGTATCCAGTGATCACGTTCACGTGAGGTTTCGGACAATCAAAATGGCTCAGCGCGTGATCAGCCATCGGGAGTAGAATCGGCCTGGGGTGGAGGCCGTAGTCATGAACCGTATCGCCCTCCTTGGCGCAACGACGATCTTGGCGCTTTTCTCTCCGGTGCTCGTTTCGGGCCAGACCCGAATCACGGTAACGGGCACGATCTTCCCGGCGTACGACGAAAGATGTGGAGGCATCCTTCTCGGATTCGATCCGGACTGGATGACTCGCATCGCCCTTCCGCCGCCCATCTCCGAGGACCTGATCGGCGCGTGGGTCTCGGTCTCCGGGATCCTCGGGCCGTCCCAGACCTGTGGCGAGGCGCCCTACCAGATGACGGACGTGCGGATTCGCGATGCCGAGCCCATCGACTTCGGGCTCGGGCGGCTTCGACTCAATGAGGACTGCCGACTCTGGGACTCTTTCGACCACGGCACGGTGCAGCTCTGGGGCTCCCCCGTCCCCGATTCAGCGCGGACCGTCGATGTGTATCGGATCGTAGGCACGGTCGACTACAGAGTCTGGGGGTTCTGCTCCGGCTACCTGGTTCCCATTCACCCGACCGAGCTCATCCTGGCCGTGAATCCCATCGAACGTGCCTCGTGGGGCGACATCAAGGTACGCTACCGGGAAATGCGGTAGCCCACGCCGGAGATCCGTCGCCAGGGATCGACCGGCGAAGTAGCCACGATCCCAGGAGGTACGGATTGGCCCATGCACAACCCACCATCATGCTCGTCGTCCGAGGTCTGAAGTCGAAGCTTTCACGAGAGGAGCTGGAGGAACGCTACCGGGCGCGCATGCCCGACTTCCGTGCGTTTCCGGGTCTCGTTCAAAAGTACTATGCCTACGATGAGGCGGCGGATGAGTGGGCCGGGATCTACCTCTGGGATTCCGAGGCGTCGCTCGCCAAGTACCTGGACTCCGACCTCCGCAAGAGCATCCCCGCCGCGTACGAGCTGATCGGTCCCCCGCAGATCGAGCGATTTCCGATCGTCGACGTGCTCCGTACGACTCCGTAGTCGAAACTCTCGACGATCCCAGGCGCGTCGTACGCAACCCGAGTACGTCTCCAAGCGCAGGAGTGTGGTGTGAGCGACTCGAACTACTTTGAGAGCCCCCTGGCCGCTGCCAGCTATGCGGCGGCTCGTCCTCACCTGCACGCGCAGGCGCTGTCGCGGTTCGTGAGCTTCTCGGGACTGCAGATACCCCTGGAAGTGGCGCTGGACATCGGATGTGGAACCGGTCAGTCGACCCAGGCGCTGATCCGGATTGCGACACGCGTGGTCGGTGTCGATCCGTCGTGCGCGATGCTCCGTGAGACGATTCCCCAAGCCGGGATCGAGTACCGCCTTGGGAGCGGGGAAGACATTCCGGCGGAGTCCGGTCGCTTTTCTCTCGCTCTCGCGTCCTGCGTGTTCCACTGGGTCGACCAGGAGATCTTCCTGCGGGAGATCCACCGTGTTTTGCGATCCGATGGATGGTTGATCGTATTTGCGTGCTGGTTCACCGCGGAGATGCGAGACGTTCCCGAATTCGCGTCGTGGTACCGTGGAGAGTTTCTGCGACGATATCCCACGCCCGCTCGGCATTCGAAGGTGCTCACGGACGGTTGGGCGCGAGAGCACGGGTTCGCGATGCGGGGGGAAGAAGAGTGGACTCAGGAAGTGAGCATGTCCCTGGAACGATTCGCCCGGTACAAGCTGTCGACGACGAATCTCATCGCCACGTTCGGCGATGACGGCGCTCGTTTCGATGAGGCGAAACGATGGCTCGTCGGTGCGCTCTCCCCATACTTTCTTGACATTCCTGAGCGCCGGGTCGTATTCGGTGCCCGTAGTGTGTATCTCCAGAGACTTGCGGACGGAGCGCCGAGAAGGGACGGTGAGGATGAATCGCGCAGAATTTCGATCGTGAGGCGGAACGGATCCGCGCGCAGCTCCCGGGTGGGCCCCGAATCGCGGTGATCGGAAGTACGTCATTCTGGGGAGCGGATAGCGAAGCGATTTGCGCGTCCGGCGGTGCCCGACTCGCGTCCCTCGACGGCCTCGTCCTCCTGACCGGAGGAGTGACCGGGGTCGGCGAGACCGTCGGACGAAGCTTCTTCGACGAGCGCCGGCGGATGTCACGGCCAACCGACGTGTATCACATTCTCCCGGAAGAGTCCTGGAACTGGGACTACGGAACCACACTCTTCGCCGGTGCGGACATGGCGGAGCGACGCGAGATTCTGGGGCGGCTCACCGGGACCTACCTGGCGATCGAAGGGGGCCCCGGTACGGCCCACGAGGCTGCGGTGGCCCGGAGCAACGGGGCGATCGTCGTGCCGGTCGGTCGGACCGGCGGTGTTTCCCGGGACCTCTACGCTTCCGCGCCGCGCCCGGCATCGGTGCCGGAGCGGGACTGGGAACTATTGGGAGATTCCGACAGAAGCATCGATCTGGTGTCGGAGGCCCTCGGAACGATCATGAACGTTCTGACACGAGGAGAAGGGTCATGTTGATCACGGCGTGGCTTAAGAACAGTGGTTCCCTCCAGGAAACGGTGGTGTCCACGGCCGGTGCGGAGAAGTCCGTACCGATTCCCACGAAGAGCGGGGGGCGGGGTTCGTCCGTCAACGGCGGAGAGCTGTTGATGCTCGCCTTGGCGACGTGCTACTGCAACGATCTCTATCGGGAGGCCGACCGTTTGGGAATCGAGGTCACGGCCGTCGAGGTCGAAGTTCACGCGACGTTCGCGGGGGTCGGATTGGCTGCGACGGGCATCCAGTACCGAGCGCGGGTGGACTCTCCCGCGCCCGCCGAGGAGATCGCCCGACTTCTGCGTGAAACCGATGCCGTGGCGGAGATCCAAAACACCGTACGGTCCGGGGTCGATGTCGTACTGACTCCCTGGGATGCGGATTCGTGAACCCAGCGATGGCATGGACCCGCGATGGTAGGGCCGAACCACTGCGACGTTTGGCTTCGCGACCCGGATGGCTCTATGGTGGGCTGGCGAGGCCCGACGGAACGGTAGAACCGGTCCAAGTCCGGCATTCGCCTCTACTCAGTCGACCATGAATCCCGCCGTCTATGGAGGAGCAAGTATGCGAACGAGTGAGACGAAGACGGCAGCTGTCGGAGCGATGCCCGGGAAGCAAACAGAGCTGTTCGAACGGCCGCAAGGTACGTTGGCCTACACCCAGTACGGCGGCGATGGCGAGCTCGTGCTCATGCTTCCGGGAATGGGAGCCCTGCGCAGCGAGTATCGATTCCTGGGGCCCGCTCTGGCCGACGCCGGATACCGCGCAGTCGCGATCGACCTGCGCGGGCAGGGGGAGTCGAGCGTTCCGTGGGATGCCTACGATGTGCCGGCGGTCGGGGATGACATCGTCGCGATGCTCGATCACCTGGGCGGGCAGCCGGCACATCTGATCGGGACCTCGTTCGCACCGGCGCCGATCGTATGGGCGGCCGCGGAGCAGCCGGATCGGGTCCGCTCGCTCGTGCTCATCAATCCGTTCGTTCGTGAGACGAA
>JAGQHR010000986.1 GCA_020431745.1 Candidatus Eiseniibacteriota bacterium | reverse complement strand
GGATGCCGATTCGTGCACAAAGCGCCCGTGCGCGCGGTGGTCATCCTGGATTGGAACCGGCGACGCTCCGATCCCGTCCGGTTCGAGCAGATCGACCCCTACGATCGACGCGACCTGCTCGAGGCGCTCATGAAGAGTCCGGGCGTCTTTTATGAAACCCCGGATCGCACCATTCCGGCGCAGCCGGTCCTGGCGCGCCCGCACGAGTACCTGCCGATCCTGCGTCACGTGCCGGTGATCGAAGCCGTGGGTGGCGTCGACTTCGATCGCGCGGCGACGCACTGCATGGAGATCCTGGGCCGCAAGTCGCGCCCCGCCCGACCGCCGGGCCGGACCGACCCCGGCACCGGGCCCCGCATCCTCTTTCTGAGCGGGGGCTCCGGGCTCCGGGAGGTCTCCCGGATCCTGCCCGCCTACACGCACAACTCGATCCACCTGATCACTCCGTTCGACTCCGGAGGAAGCTCGGCCGAGATTCGGCGGGCGTTCGAGATGCCGTCCGTGGGAGACCTTCGCAACCGCATTCTGGCCCTGGCGGATCTCGACTCACCGATCTCGACGGGACTGGCGGGCATCCTGAGCCACCGTTTGCCGCCCGAGGCGCGGCCACTCGACCTGGATGCCGAGCTAGGAGCGATCATCCGCGGGGTGCACCCGATCTGCTCGGGGTTGGACGAGGAGTCCCGTTCGATCCGGGATCGGCTCCGGATCTTCCGCGAGATCAGCATGGGGCTCGGGTTCGATCTCCGGCATGCGAGCATCGGGAATCTGGTGTTGACCACCGTCTACCTCACGGAAGGCCGGACGCTGCGCCCGGCGATCGACTTCCTGATGGCACAGGTCGGCGCCCGGGGGACGGTGGTGCCCAGCAGCGACGGAATCGGCGATCTGGTCGCCGATCTGGAAGACGGGAGCGAGATCACCGGACAGCACCGCATCACGGCCAAGTCCGGCGCGCCACTTCCCTCCAGGATCCGCCGACTGCGACTGAACGGAGCGAGCCCGATCTCGATCGGAATCGAGGCTCGGCAGGCGATCGAGTCCGCCGACCTCATCGTCTTTCCGATGGGGAGCTTCTTCACCAGCGTTGTCGCGAACCTCCTGCCGGAGGGCATGGCGCAGTCGCTGCGGGATCGGGAGACGAGGCGGGTCTACGTCCCCAACACCGGTCGCGACCCGGAGGAGGCCGGCTGGGCGCTCCCCGACCGGCTCGCGCTGTTGCGGGAGCTGAGCGGCTGCCCGATCCACACGGTCCTTCTTCATCAAGATCCTGGTGTTTACCCCTACCCACCGGATACGGATGCCATCACCCAGATGGGCGCCAAGGTCGAAACTCACGACCTGGTCGGCTCTTCGGGGAGGATCGATCCGGGAGCCCTGCTCACCGCGCTGGGAATCTGATCCTCCGACAGCCCCCGGGAACTCCCGGATGTGGTTCGCCTTGATCGCGCCGTGGGCTCGCCGGTATGATCCCGGCTGCCGGATGGGCGGGTGGAACTTTCGTCGGCACAATCTTTTCGAGGCCTCATAACGAATGCTGAACGACAGATCGGTCGCGTACACCAGCCCTGAGGCCCCCGCGATCCCCGCTCGCGTCGACCTCCTCGGGACTCCGCTCGATCCGGTAACGATGGCAGAGGCGGTCGCCCGTATCGACGATGCCATCCTGTCGCACCGCATGCTCCGTCACGTCGCCATGAACGCCGCCAAGCTCGTCGCGACCCAGCGCGATCCGCTCCTGCGATGGTCCGTGGAAACCGCGGGCCTGGTCACGGCGG
>JAGQHR010000985.1 GCA_020431745.1 Candidatus Eiseniibacteriota bacterium | reverse complement strand
GCCCTGCGAGGTCATCCCGAATGGCGTGGATTTCTCCGTATTCTTTCCGCCAACTCCGCAGGCGCCGGATTCGACCGATCTGCGCGTCCTCTTCGCCGGTGCTCCGACCAACCCCATCAAGCGACACGCGCTGGCGGCAGCGGCGGTGGAGTATGCCCAACGCGCGCTCGGCCGCCCCGTTCGGCTCGTCGCACTGCACGACCGGCCGCAACACGAGGTCGCCGACGCCATGCGCGGTGCGCAGCTCCTGCTACTGACCTCGACGCACGAAGGCTCTCCCAACGTCGTCAAGGAAGCCATCGCGTGCGCGCTTCCGGTCGTCACTCTCGACGTCGGCGACGTGCGCGAGCGGCTCGCGGAATGCCCGCGAAGCATCGTCGTGGCGAGCGAAACACCGGAGACGATCGGAAACGCCGTCCTCCACGTGCTGCGATGCGGAAAGCGGGACCAGGGGCGCGACAGCCTCCGTCCCCTCGAGTTGATGACGGTGGCGGCCCGGATCCGGGACTTGTACATACGGGCCCTCGCGGGATCGTAGGCTCGCTGGATCTCACGAACCTGCCGGGAAAGGCCGATACCCTCAGCGGACGGGATTTTCGGAGGGTTCACTTCTTGGCCGATCGCCCGCAAGCCGTGCTCCGCTGTTCGATCTGCGGCGGCAACCAGCGCGTCATGCCACAAATCGAGGACGAGGGCTGGTACGAGTGCCGCTTCTGCGGGGAGCTCGACTCTGTCCCCGGAGCCGGCGTGCTCGTCATTCCCGCCCCCGGCCGGCGCGTGGCCGAGGTCGTGCGTCCCGGACGGCGGACGATTCGAATCGCGGGCGGACCCGCGAGCCGCGCCGCGGCCTTCAACTTGCTGATCGGCCTGGATTTCCTCGGAGCGCTCGTGCTGGCGGTGACGCGCAAGAATGCGCCCCACCTACTCTGGTGGATCGGGATCCCCCTCTACCTGGCCATCCTCGGGATCGTCGTGATCGTCTGGAGGAGCCGGGTGGCACCGGGAGACCGTCTGCTCCACATCGACGACGACGGGCAGGTCACGGTGGAAGACTCGACCTCGCGTGGGACGCGGTCGGTCGCGAAGACCACCCTCGCGATGCTGCGGGCACGGAAGGAGCCGGACGAGCCGTCAATGATATCCGGTCCCGGGATCGTGCTGCATCGGTCCGGCCACGAGATCGCGCGGCTCATTTTTCAGACGGTCGTCGAGCGCAACTGGGTCTTTTCGCGGCTGCGGGCGGCAGCTCGCCTGACCCAACAGGTCGATCTCGGCGAGGAGCTGCGCTGCGACGGATGTGGCGGCTCGCTCGGCTCGCGGGGCGACCTCGCCCAGGCCGGGGCTTTCGACTGTCCGCACTGCGGAACCGGTCTGGTGTACACGCACGGTGGAGTTCACCTGCCCCCGCTCGAGCTGGATCTGCCGGACGAAATCGAAGCGCTCATTCCGCGCGTTGGCTCGTCGGCGACGGATATCCGAGACGACGCGGCAGTCGCGGCAAAGACCTCCTCGCGATGGACGTTCCGGCGCAAACCGCGGCCCGCTACCGTCGTACTCCCTCCTGTCGAGTCGTCCCGCGGAATCTGGCTGTGGGGGATCCTGCTCGGCATTTCCTGGGCTCTCCTGCACTGGGTGGCGCCTTGGTTCCTCCACCGGTGGCAGTACTTCCCGATTCTCATGACGCTCGGAATCGCGATCACCGTGACCCCGGCAGTAGCGGCAGTGAAGGATTTCCTCGACCAGTGGGTCGCGCGCTGGGAAGTTCGGTTCACCGACACG
>JAGQHR010000984.1 GCA_020431745.1 Candidatus Eiseniibacteriota bacterium | reverse complement strand
GCACCAAGGTGCGGATCATCCTCCCCGTGGAATCCCGAATCTCGAGGATCGTGCCGGTCGACCGGCGTCGGACCGAGCCGGCCGGGGCGGTCGACGAGGCTGCGGACTGAGGCTCCTCCGCTTCGCGCCGGTTTCCCGGATCTAGGGAGCTTTCTCAGCGATTCCTTCCAATCACCTGTTGGACAGTGCCTTACGATTGCTGAACGCCTTGCGTCGAATCCTGGGCCAGCCCCCGAACGTGCTTGACCCCTGGTCGGCGGGGTTCCTAGGATGAGGCGCTTTGGATCCGGGTCCCCGAGGCGGGGACCCGTTCGTGAGGAGGAGTTCCCGCATTGTCGAACACCACGGGCGCGCCCGAACGACGTCTTCGCCAGCTCGTCGAGGCCCTCAAGGGGAAGCGGCGGCTCCTGGTCCTGACTCACGACAATCCCGACCCGGATTGCATCGCGAGCGGCTGGGCCCTGACGCGGGTCGTTCGCAAGGCAAGACGGATGCGCGTGGACTTCGCCTACGCGGGGATCATCGGCCGCAGCGAGAATCGCACGCTGACCGACGTGCTGCGGGTGCCGCTGCGTCCGCTCTCCCAGGTCGATCTGGGGAAGTACGATGCGTTCGCCCTCGTCGATTCGCAGCCGGAGACCGGAAACAACTCACTCCCGAAGGGGACGATTCCCACCCTGGTGATCGACCATCACCCGTGCCGGGAGCTGACTCGGGCCGTGCCGTTCTATGACGTCCGGGAGGAGTACGGAGCGACCGCCTCCATGCTGGCGGAGTACCTCGAGGCGGCGCAGGTCAAGGTCGATCGGCGCCTCGCGACGGCGCTCTTCTATGCGATCAAATCGGAGACCCAGAACCTGGGGCGCGAGTCGTCCCGGGCCGACTTCCGCGCCTTCCTCCGCTTCTTTCCGCTGGTCGACAACCTGGCGCTCTCGCGCATCGAGAATCCGCCGATCCCGCGGAGCTACTTCGCGATGTTCGATCAGGCGATCGCAGGGACGGAGACCCATGGGCGGGTCGCGGTGACGCGGCTCGGCACCGTGTCCAATCCCGATATCGTGGCCCAGTTCGCGGATCTCATCGTGCGCATGGAGGGGATGCGCTGGGCATTCACGATGGGACGATATGCGGGGGACATCCTGCTCTCGGTCCGGACCAACCTGCCGCATGCCAATGCCGGCCGCGTGGTGCAGAAGGTCGTGGGGCGATTGGGGAAGGCCGGCGGCCACGGGATGATGGCGGGTGGGAAAGTGCCGGAGGCGGCGCTCACTCCCGACCGCGCCCGGGAAACGGAACGTCTGCTCAAGGGGCGCATCCTTCGCATCCTGCGCGCTCCCGCCGCCGGAGCACAGCTCGTGGTGCCCGAGGTGCCCAGCGGGGCGTGACCCCCCATCCTCTTGGTCGCTGTCCGCATCTATGATAGCTTGACGGTTCTCGGCGGGCAGCCCCGCCGCTGCCGATGGACTCACCCGTCGGCGGATTGCGACCCAGGCACGCGCACGGAACAGTCGAGCGGGAGTTGGATCTCCGGCCGGGCACGTCCCGGCGGTCCGACCAGGGCCTCGTATGCGTCGCACAGGGAGCGGCTGCCGACGCGTGTCGGCCGAAGTGGGTCTGCACAGGGAAGATCACGGACCGGAGGGGTGGATGTCCAAACCCGATCACTGGGATGTCGCAATCGTCGGAGGGGGACCGGGCGGCTACGTCGCCGGAATCCGCGCGGGGCAGCTCGGTCTGCGGACCGTGGTCGTGGAGTCCCAGCATCTCGGCGGAATCTGCC
>JAGQHR010000983.1 GCA_020431745.1 Candidatus Eiseniibacteriota bacterium | reverse complement strand
GCCCCCGGCAGGATTCCCGGGCCCGCGCCGACGCGCACGTTGGTCACGATCCGCATCGACGGGGGAGGATGGAGCCCGCCCGCCGGGTACGTGACGTTCGCGTCGTTCGCCGGGCCGTATGCGATCTCGGTATAGGCACCAAGCGGCGCGTCCACGCGCGTCAGCAGGTCCGGCACCTTCCCTCGGTTGCGCTTCCATGCCGCCGGCCTTTCCACGCAGCCGTTTGCCGCAGCCACGCACGAGCAGGTGACGCCGGGCTTCACGAGGTCGACGAGACCATCGCCGTCAAGATCGACGATCCGCCCCTCGTCGGGCATCGTGAGATTCTTCCACGCCGGGTGAATCTTCGTGCCGTCGACGTCTACAGTCGGAATCTGCATCGTCGACGCGAGGTGGAAGTCCCCGGGCAGGATCGCAGAAGCCGCGCTGCCCGGGAGCTCGACGAAGCCCCACCCCAAGTTCCGCAGAATCCTCTTGTTCACGACCCCGTTCGTGAAGCCGCACTGCGCGAGCGCAGACGAACACTCGAGCTTTTGTGCGAAGACGACGTCAACAAGACCGTCCGCATCGATGTCGACGAAGCTCGCCGCGGACATCGGGAAGCCGAACGCGTCCGGTCGATCGGGTGCAGTCCACGGGATGTCCGCCTGGACGTGGGCCGCCGTCTGTTGGCGATCCTGGAACTGGGTGTCAGATACGCTACTAGCGCAGCCGTTCGAGCGGTTCCGGAGGTCGAAGAGCGGACCGGACCAACCTTCGCTGGGGTAGGGTGACCCGGACCAGGTGCTCTGTGCCCGGTCGCCGGGATTCCGCGGCTCGAACTGATATCCCCGGTTGATGAGGACGCGATGGCCACCGACGCAGACGTTGCCCACGGGGGGCTCGGCGAGAACCAGATCTGGCAGACCATCCCCGTTCACATCGAGGAAGAAGCTGTTGAAGTCGCTTTGCGTGGGGTAGAACGTGGGCTGCACGAGCGGGCAGCCGTTGGCGTACAAGCAGAGGCTCCAGCCGCAAAAGCCGATGGACAGATCCAACTGGCCAATCGACAGGCCAGACGGGTTCGTGGTCGCCTGCTCGAGCGATGCGCTGAACCACGAGGCGGCCGTCTCGTCGAACGTGACCGTGGTGCCGCGCGAGAGGTACGCCTTGGGGTTGAACTGCCAGACATTCGGGAACGACTCCATGCTGGGACAGTGCGTGCCCCCGCCGCTCGCCCCTGGGCCCGGCGGCACGATGCCGTCACCAGTGAGGAAGAACGGCGGGCCATACTTGGGCAGCTCCGCTTCGGGATCCGGCATGACGATGTCACCGTCGAGACCGCCACCGAAGCCAGGGCCAGGCGGCATGTTCGGCGGTGGCGGCGGGAAATCGGTAGAATCGTAGTGGATGACTCCCCCTCGCTCGAGGATGATATCGACGACGAGGTCGCGCGGAAGACGGATGAACGTGCTCGTCCCCGGGACAACCTTGCCTACAAACCTCGGATTCCTCCTCTCAATCTCGTCCTTGATCTCGACGGGAAGGTCCTCGACGGTGAGCGCGGCGATCCGGTCGGTCAACTCGGACGAGAGCGAGAACGAGCGACTCACGCGCATCGGAGACGATTCGCCAAACTGTCCGACCAGGCGCCAGCTCGACTGCGTCCCGAGCCGCTTGTAGACGCCGTCCAAGCTCTGGCCGTCGTGGACCGGGAAACATGCAGACGTGTTGAGAAAGTCGAGCTCGGAACGCTTGTACGACTTCAAGAGCGCGATGTCGCTTCGGCCATCACCGTTGAGGTCGA
>JAGQHR010000982.1 GCA_020431745.1 Candidatus Eiseniibacteriota bacterium | reverse complement strand
TTATGGCTGACCAGATGGCCGCGTGGCTTCCTCCGTGGGGGCAGGCGCCTGCGGGGGGCGGGGAAGGGAGGGCATGATGGACTGGATCGATCTCGAGACGTTCGTCCTGGCCGTGCAACACGGTTCGCTCTCGGAGGCGGCGCGCCGCCTCTTCGTGAGCCAGCCCGCGGTCAGCGTGCGACTGCGCCGGCTCGAAGCCGCCGTGGGGGAGCCGTTGCTCTACCGTTCCGGACGCGGAGTGCGGCCGACCCCGACGGGGGCGCACCTCTTCGAGCGGGCACGACCGCTGTTGGACGAGCTGCGGGACCTCGAAAAAGACCTCCGCGGAGGGGGCCCCCTACGTGGTCGACTCGGGATCGGATGCACCGACCTCGTCGCGGTACATCACCTTCCCGCGGTCCTCCGGAGCCTGCGCCGCCGCCACTCCCAGCTCGAGATCACGGTCCAGGTCGAGGGTACGGCGCCACTGCTTTCGATGCTGGATGCGAACGACGTCGAGGTCGTGCTCGCCACGCTTCCGGTCCCGGAGGATCGCTACGCCTCCGTCCCCGTGTTCCACGACCCGCTCGTCGTCGTGGCTCCACCGAAACATCCGTTGGTCGGACGAAAGTCCGTGCCGCCGGGTGAGGTGGCCGCCGAGCCCTGGATCCTCCACAAGCCCAGCAGCGTCTCCCGTGCGATGGTGGACGGCTTCTTTTCCTCCCACGGAGTCCGCCCACGCACGGAGATGGAGATCTCTTCGCCGGAAGCGATCCGCGAGCTCGTGCATGCGGGATTGGGACTCTCCGTGCTCCCCGAACGAACAGTGCGCCGGGACCTGAGCCACCGGAGGATGGGACGGGTCGCAGTCGGAGGATTCGCCCTCTCGCGGAGCTCCGGCTGGGTCGTACGCCGTGACCGCCCGCTTTCCCGGGCGGCGCAGGCGCTTCAGGAGATCGTCGTGGAACGGGCCGCTGCGACCCGACCGGGGTAGGCCGCGAGGCCGTGGCCGAGAATCTCGACCGCCTTCCGCATGTGCCCGGCGCCGAGCACGTAGGCCAGTCGCACCTCCTGGGCCCCGGCTCCGGGAGTGGCGTAGAAGCCGTTTCCGGGGGCCACGAAGGTGGTTTCGCCCCCGTGGTCGAAGTCCGAGAGCATCCACGCCGCGAAACGATCTGCGTCGTCCACGGGCAGCTTGATCATCGCGTAGAACGCGCCCCGCGGAGTCTCGCAATGAACTCCTTCGATCGCGCGGAGGGAATCGAGCACGGCGTCACGCCGATCCCTGTACTCCCGGACCAGATCGTCGTAGTAGGAGGCCGGCAGCCGGTACGCCCGCGTCGCCATGATTTGTCCCAGCGACGGCGGCGAGAGACGCGCCTGAGCGAAGTGGAGGCACGCCCGATAGAGATCGGGATTGGTGGTCCCGAGGCTCCCGATGCGGGCCCCGCACGCGCTGAACCTCTTGGAAATCGAGTCCAGGAGAACCACCCGCTCCGTCGATCCCGCCAGGGTAAAGAGGGAGTGGTGGGTCTCGCCGTCGAAGCAGAACTCCCGATAGACCTCGTCCGCGAGGATGAACAACCCCCAGTCCGCGGCCAGGCCGAGGACCATTTCCAGCTCGTCCCGCCGGTAGACGGTTCCGGTCGGATTCCCGGGATTGCATACGAGGATGGCTCGCGTCCGTGAAGAAAGCCGTTCCTCCCAGATCGGGCGGGCGGGTAGGCGATAGCCCGTCTCCGGCGATGTCGGGATCGGGACGACGCGCACGCCCAGAAGATGGGCAAAGCCGATGTAGTTTGCGTAGAGGGGCT
>JAGQHR010000981.1 GCA_020431745.1 Candidatus Eiseniibacteriota bacterium | reverse complement strand
CGTGTGTCGCAGTCCGATGGCGGAAGGCATCCTTCGCGACCTTCTGACCAAGGAGGGGCTGGGAGAGCAGATCGAGGTGCGCTCCGCGGGCACCTGGGCGGTGGGCGGGAGCCCGGCCAGCGAAAATGCCGTGCGGGCCGCCGCGGAGCGCGGCATCGACATCGAGGAGCATCGGTCCACGCCGCTTTCGCGCGCCCTCGTCCACGGAGCCGATCTCATCCTCACGATGGAGCCGGGACACTTGGAGGAGATCGTCGTCCACGTGCCCGAGGCCCGGAACAAAGCGTTCCTCGTGACCTCCTTCGCAGATCCGGAAAACGGATCCTCGCGTGGCGTGGACGATCCCATCGGGGGGGACATGGCCGCGTACGAAAAGACCTGTCAGGAGCTGCACGATCTGCTCAGCGCCGCGTTGCCGCGCATCGCGGGAGAGATCCGCGCGGCGCGGGGCGGTGCCAACGGGAATGCCGGTCGCTGACAACGGGCGAGGATCGCCAGGAGCGGGGGTGGTGATGCTGGAAAACATGGAACGTGTGGATCCCGAGATCGCGAGCGCGATTCGAGGGGAGCTCGGACGGCAAAGGGACGGGCTCGAGCTCATCGCTTCCGAGAACTTCACCCATCCGGCGATTCTCGAAGCGGCGGGATCGGTTCTCACGAACAAGTATGCCGAGGGCTATCCGGAAAAACGGTACTACGGCGGCTGCGGCTTCGTCGACCAGGTCGAATCGCTCGCGATCGCACGCGCCAAGGATCTCTTCGGGGCGGCCCACGCCAACGTTCAGCCGCATAGCGGCGCCAACGCGAACTTGACGGCGTACTTTTCGGTGCTCGATCCGGGGGACAAGATCCTCGGTCTCGACCTCGCGCACGGCGGCCACCTCACCCACGGTTTGGCGGTCAACTTCAGCGGCCGGTTCTTCCAGGTGATTCCCTACGGAGTCTCGCGCGATACGAAGCAGATCGACTACGACGCTCTCGAGGAGCTGGCGACCGAGCACCGCCCGAAGCTGATCGTGGCGGGAGCGAGCGCCTATGCGCGGACGCTCGACTTCGCGCGCTTCCGGCAGATCGCCGATCTGGTCGGCGCGAAGCTCATGGTCGACATGGCGCACATCGCCGGCCTGGTCGCGGCCGGGGTGCATCCGAGTCCCGTGCCGCACGCGCACCTGGTCACCTCCACGACGCACAAGAGCCTCCGCGGTCCGCGCAGCGGGTTCATCCTGACCGACCCGGAGCATGCCGCGGGCGTGGACAAGACGGCGTTTCCCGGCATGCAGGGCGGCCCGCTCATGCACGTGATCGCCGGCAAGGCGATCTGCTTCAAGCTGGCGGGAACGGACGAGTTCCGTCGGTATCAGACCCAGGTCCTCGCCAACGCCAAGGCGCTCGCCCTGACCCTGCTCGAGCGCGGCTTCGACGTCGTCTCGGGAGGCACGGACACGCACTTGTTCCTGCTCGATTTCACCGCGAAGGGATTCAGCGGCAAGAAGGCCGAGCGCTGGCTGGAGGAGGCCGGCATCACGGTCAACAAGAACACCGTGCCCTTCGACGAGCGCAGCCCGTTCATCACCAGTGGCATCCGGATCGGCACGCCGGCCGTCACGACCCGTGGGATGGGAGAGACGGAGATGAAGCAGATCGGGTCGTGGATCGCCGACGTCCTCGACGCCCAGGGCGACGAGACGATCGGCGGCACGGTCAGGAACCAGGTCCGCGACTTGACCCAGGCTTTCCCGCTCTACCCAGATCTCGATCGATGATCCGGCCCGCGGCTGGGAGCGGCCTCCAGGGACG
>JAGQHR010000980.1 GCA_020431745.1 Candidatus Eiseniibacteriota bacterium | reverse complement strand
TGGGTGACCCTGCGGCATCTACTCCTCAATACTTTCAAGCAGAGCGAGATGCCGACGGTCCAGTTCCCGGAGGAGCCCAAGCCACTCGCGGTGCGTCATCGCAGCCGCCACCGTCTGACCGTGCGCGAGAACGGCGATCCCAAGTGCGTCGCCTGCATGTGCTGCGAGACGGTCTGCCCGGCGCGCTGCATCCACATCGTGGCGGAGGAGTCGGAGCAGCCCTGGATCGAGAAGCGCCCGAAGACGTTTGACATCGACCTGCTCCGCTGCGTTTTCTGCGGCTACTGCGTGGAGGCGTGTCCGGAAGACGCGATCCGGATGGACACCGACGAGGTCCTCCTGGTCGGAACCCGGCGCGAGGACTTCATCGTCGGCAAGCAGTTCCTGATGTTCGGCAAGGGGAACGACTGGAAGCTCGGACGCCCCGTGGAGGGGAACGAGCCGCGCACCGGCGAGCCCGAGGATCCGCCCACGACCCCTGAAGAAGATGCCGGTTGGCCGGAGATGGTTCCGCGCGAGAAGCCGAAGCGTCCCGCGGGCTGGCAGATCGACTCCAAGGGAAGCGTTCCGCGGTGAAGCTCGCGGGAGGCGGAGGGTCCCGGGGGGGACGGGCATTGGGAATGATGGAGGGGGGACGGGGATGAATCCGATCCTGTTCTGGCTCCTGGCCGCGATCAGCGTGATCTCTGCGCTCTTCGTGGTCGCGAAGCGGAGCCCGTTGGCGTCGGCGCTCGCACTCGCGATCTGTCTGGCCTCGCTGGCCGGTCTCTTCGCCGGACTGGTGGCGCCGTTTCTCTTCATCATCCAGATCCTGGTCTACGCGGGCGCGGTCATCGTCCTCATTGTCTTCGTGATCATGCTCCTCAACCTGCGCAAGGAAGAGCTGCGCGCGCAGGCGATCCAACGCGGGAAGTTCGGCGCGGGCGCCGTGCTCTGCGCGCTCGCGGCGCTGCTCCTGTTGCGGGTCACCGCGGGGGCTGCCACGGGCCGGACCGCGCGGGTCCCGGAGGACTTCGGGACCATCGAGCACATCGCCGACGTCTTGGTGTCGAAGTACGTCCTGCCGCTCGAGATCGTCGCGGTGATCCTCCTGGTCGGGATCCTGGGTGCGGTGGTGTTGGCGAAGCGGGGCGAGTAGCGTCCGGGCACGGGGGCGATCCGTCCGGCGAGCGACCGAGGCTCGGGACGGAAGGTAGGGCAAGCAGGGAGGGAGTCGCGATGGGAGAGATCACCACCAACCACTACGTGGTGCTGGCCACCATCCTGTTCTTCATCGGGACCTTGGGCGTGCTCGGACGTCGGGGCGCGATCACCGTGCTCATGTCGATCGAGCTCATGCTCAACGCCGTCAACCTGGTGCTGATCGCCGGGTCCCGGCAGTGGGGCAACCTCGAGGGCCAGATGGTGGCGTTCTTCGTGATCGCGATCGCGGCCGTGGAAGCGGCGGTGGGCCTCGCCATTCTGATGGCGATCTTCCGCGCCAAGGAATCGATCAATCTGGACGAGCTGAGCACGCTCTACGAGTGAGGCAGTCGCCGTGAACGTAGATTATCTCTGGCTGATACCGATCCTCCCCCTGCTCGGGGCGGCCCTCAACGGGCTCCTGACCCTGCTCACGGCCCATCGTGAGGACGGTCCGCCCAAGGCGCTTTCCGGCTGGTTGGGCGTGGCCACGGTGGCGGCTTCCTTCGCGTTGACCTGGCGCGGGTTCCTCCAGCTCCGCGGTCTCCCGGAAGCCGAGCGGGCGCTGACGCAGACGCTCTATCACTGGATCCCGGTCGGGAGCTTCGATCTCTC
>JAGQHR010000979.1 GCA_020431745.1 Candidatus Eiseniibacteriota bacterium | reverse complement strand
CTCGTCCATCCCGATGCGCTCGATCCCGACGGAAACCGCATCCTCGGGCGCGACGTCCGGCGGAATCGCCAGGTCGATCACGAGCGGCCCGCGACCCGACGGACAGAGGGAGAAAAGCCGGCGGAGCACGTCGACGGAGAGCACCGGCTCCTTGGAGCCCGTCGAGGAGAGAATCACGGAGACGGGCTCGGGCTGGTCCCGGAAGACATCCAGCGTGCAGGCGCGCGCCCCGATCGTGCTCGCGAGCTCCTCGGCCCGGGCGAGCGTGCGGTTCACGACCAGCATCGGCATGTCCGCGTCGGCGAGCGCCTCGCCGCAACGCCGCGTCATCTTCGCCACACCGAGCAACACGACCGTTCCCGGATGATCGACGACATGCCGGCGGATCCGCTCTTCGGCGATATGGGCAAGGGAGACGTCACCCCGACCGAGGTTGGTCGAGCGCCGCACCTTGCGCGCCACCTGGAGCGCCTCCTCCAGGACGAGGTCCAGCTTCGGTGAGAGCAGGTCCATCTCGCGGGCCCTGTCGAGCGCCCCGCGAACCTGGTTCTGGACGTCCGTCTCGCCGATCTTGGCGGACTCGAGCCCGGTCGTGACGAGGAAGAGATGCTCCACGGCCCCCTCCCCGACCCACGAACGGAACGTGCGCTCCGCTTCTCCCGGCTCGGGCACCCGGCCGGTCATCTCCTTGAAGATCTTCTGGCGGAGACTCGTGAGCTCCACCCCGTGCTCGGCATCGATGATCCACTCGACCCGATTGCAGGTCGCCAGGTAGACCATGCCGCTGGCATGGAGGTCTCGGCGCATCTGCTCGAGCCGCGCCGGCTGCTCGTCCGCCGGAATGGTGAACTGTCCGATCGCATGGGCGCCGCCCTGACGCCACGAGAGACCGACCACCGCCAGATGTTCCACGACCGACTCCTGATCCGAGGGTTTGTACCTATCTTCGCCGGGTCCGGGACCCCGAATGAATATCGGCGGTCCTTTCCGCTCTTGAAAGACTGAAACAGTCTAAGTTGCTTTGTGTCATAGATCTGTCATGGAGCCAGAGATTGCGGGTACTTGCTATGCCCGTACGGCTGGCAGGCCATCCAAGTCATTGTGTCGCAGTCACTCCAGTGCCGCTCGTGGGGGCTCGGCAACCGGTCGACCTCTTCCGTTCCGGACTGAGAGGCGGGATCCCCGGGAGAAATACGCGGTCCAGGCATGATCCCCGTCATGGAAGCGACTTTCTGTCGCAGATTTCCATGGGATCGAGCCCGACCCTCGGCGGACCGGCCTCAGCGGACCTGCCTTCGGGGACCTACCTCCGGGGATCTGCCTCCGGGGACCTACCTCCGGGGACCTGCCTCGGCCGACGTGCCTCAGCGGGCCTGCCCGGCGGGCCTGCCTCCGATGAGGGAGCGAACGCGGACCGCGAGGGAGTCGAGGAACGCGGGATGCGCGGCCACGGACGGCACGCGCACGAACGTCTCTCCGCCGGCACCCAGGAACTGGGCACGTCCGAGCCGTCCGATCTCCTCGACGGTTTCCAGACCTTCGGTGAGAAAGCCGGGAGTCACGACCGCCAGCGTCCGGACCCCCTCTCGCGGGAGCTGCTGCAACCGTTGCGCGGTCGCCGGGCCGAGCCAACGTTCCGGGCCGAAGCGGGACTGATAGCAGAGCGTCGCGAGCTCGGCCGGCCACGCGAGCGCGTCCAGGACTGCTTGGGTGGTCCGCTGGCAATCCTGCTGGTAAAGACCCCCTTCGCGTCGGTCGTAGCGCGCGGGAATCCCGTGGTAGGAAAAGAGGAGGTGCGCGA
>JAGQHR010000978.1 GCA_020431745.1 Candidatus Eiseniibacteriota bacterium | reverse complement strand
GCCGACACGTGGACGCCGCGGCCGATGCGGTGTCCACACGGACGGAATGGAATCCGGAGTTGTTCGACTCGATCATGGAAGCCCGAGCCCAGTGAACCCCGGACGGTTGCCGAAGCAACTGCGCGTGATCGCGCGCCGCCATTGGCGCCGTCTGCTGCGGCTGCGCGAACGAGTGCAGATCAGCGACGAGGCGATCCACCTCGGCCTGGCCGCGATCGTCGGACTGTGCGGCGGTCTCATCAACCTCGCGTTCTATCGCGGCACCGGGCTCGCGATGCGACTCACCCTCCATCATCAGGGAGATCCCGTCGAGGTCGCGAACATGCTGCCGCACTGGCAGCGGGTCGTCGCGACCGGGGTCGGTGGCCTGTTGGGCGGGTTGGTGCTCGCGTTCGGTCTCCGCTTCGCCGGCCGACAAGGGACGAACTTCCTCGAGGCCGTTGCGGTGGGGGATGGTCGACTCTCCTTCCGCGCCGGGATGGTGAAAGCATTTTCGTCGCTCTGTTCGATCGTCTCCGGCGGCTCGATCGGTCGCGAGGGCGCGATCACGCAGCTCAGCGCGATGTGCGCCTCACAGATCGGTCGGGGCGCGAAGTCTCCGCCGTATCGATTGCGCCTGCTGGTCGCGTGCGGGGCGGCGGCCGGGATCGCGGCTCCCTACAACGCTCCGATCGGCGGTGCGGTGTTCGCGGCGATGATCGTGCTCGGGAACTTCTCGATGACGACGTTCGCCCCGCTGGTCACTGCGTCGGCGGTGTCGTGCGTCGTCTCCCGCGGGTTCTTCGGGATGGATCCGCTCTACGACGTGCCCGACTTCCCGTTCATGCATATCCTCGACTTGCCTTGGTTTCTGATCCTCGGAGCGTTGGCCGGGCTGCTCGGAGCGTTCTTCATGCAGGCGCTGCACGCGAGCGAGCGCCTCTTCCGACGCATTCCCGCGCCGTTGTACGTCCGGATGATGCTCGGCGGGCTGCTGGTCGGGATCATTGCGATCGAGTTCCCCGAGGTTTGGGGGAACGGGTATCTCGCGGCCAACCGGATCCTCCAGGATCACTACGTGTTCGCGCTTCTGGCCGGGCTCTTCTTCGCCAAGCTGGCCGCCACGTTGCTGACCGTCGGGTCCGGCGCCGTCGGCGGTGTCTTCACACCGACGCTATTTCTCGGTACGGCCCTCGGGAGCCTCTGCGGAATGACGCTCCATCATCTCGGCCTGGCCGAGAGCATGCCCAACGGAGCGTTCGCGCTCGTCGGGATGAGCAGCGTCCTGGCCGCGACGACGCAGTCGCCGCTGCTCGCCGTGATCATGGTCTTCGAAATCTCGCTGGACTATTCGCTGATGCCCGCCGTGATGCTCGGTTGCGGAATGTCCTCGGTGGTGGCGCGCCGGCTCCATCCCCGATCGATCTATGCCGAGACCGAGCGCCTGCAGGAAGTCGTCGCCGGCCGCGAGACGGATCGCACCGGAGTCGCGACCGAGCAGACCGTCGGGGACGTCATGCGCGAGCCCGTTCCACCGCTGCGGATGGAGGATCCTCTGCGGACGGTGGCCAAGCGGTTCCTTTCCAGCTCCAACAACTTTCTGCCCGTGATCGACGAGGGCTACCGGCTGGTCGGGATGGTCGCTCTGCAGGACCTGAAGGAGTTCCTCGACCCGGATCAGGAGCTGCAGGTGGTGATCGCGTACGACGTGATGCGCCCGCCGCCGCCGGTTCTTTTTGCGCATCAACGGCTCGCCGAGGTCCTGTCGATGGTGCTCGCCAGCGAGCTGCGCAACATTCCCGTCGTGAGCTCCCGTGAGGAGATG
>JAGQHR010000977.1 GCA_020431745.1 Candidatus Eiseniibacteriota bacterium | reverse complement strand
TGGACGGGCTGCTGGCCGGCTACGCTGCGTCCCGCGGGGCGGTGGCGCTGGTCAAGGGGCTGCGCGCGCCGAGCGACTTCGAGTACGAGCTGCAGATGGCGCAGATGAACCGCAAGCTCTACCCGGAAATGGAGACCATCTTCCTGAGCCCGTCGGAACAGTTCGGCTCGCTCAATTCCACCCTCGTCAAGGAGATCGCGCTCAATGGGGGACCGGTCAAGGGGCTGGTACCGCCCGGAGTGGCCAAACGTCTGAAGCGAAAGCATGCCGAACGGCAGCGTGCCCGCGCGCGCTCCGGGGACGGTTCCGCAAGCGCCCGCTGATCGGAGTCACCATGAGACCCTCTCGCCTCGCCCAATCGGTCGCCATGTCGGAAACCCTCGCCATCGACGAAAAAGTGCGCGCGCTCCAGGCGGCAGGCACCAAGGTGTACGGGTTCGGCGCCGGTCAGCCCGATGCGCCCACCCCTGAGGTCGCCTGTGAAGCGGGGATCGCGGCGATTCGCGGGGGACGGACGCGATACACCTCGGCAGCGGGCACGATCGAGCTGCGGCGGGCCATCTGCCAGAAGTTGGCGCGGGAAAACGGGCTCGCCTACGAACCGGACGAGATCCTCGTCACGGCGGGTGCCAAGCAGGCGATCTTCATGGCGCTGGCGGTCCTGGTCGATCCGGGGGACGAGGTGCTGGTGCCGGCGCCCTACTGGGTCTCCTATCCGTCTCAGATCCGGATGTTGGGAGCCGTACCGAAAGTCGTCGCGACCGACGAGTCGACCGGATTCAAGCTCACTCCGGGGATGCTCCACGCGGCGGTGAGCCCGCGATCCCGCGTCCTCATCCTCAACTCGCCGTCCAACCCGACGGGGGCGGTCTACACTCCGGACGAGATGAAGGCGGTGGTCGGGGCGGCGCTCGAGCACGACCTCGCGATCGTCAGCGACGAGATCTACGAGAGGATTCTCTTCGGCGATGCGCGGCATGTCAGCCCGGCCTCCCTCTCGGCGCAGGCGCGAGAACGGACCGGGGTCGTCAACGGTGCATCCAAGGCCTATTCCATGACCGGATGGCGGATCGGCTATCTCGCCGCCCCGCGGGAGTGGATCGCGAAGGCGACGGCCGTACAAAGCCACTTCTGCGGCAACGCCTGCAGCATCTCACAGGATGCGGCGGCGGCCGCGCTCGACCAGGGGGCGGATGCGGTGGCCGCGATGGTGGAGTCCTTCGCCCGGCGGCGCGATCGCGTGGTCGCGCTTCTGGGTCGGGCGCCGGACCTGGAGCTGTGCCCGCCGGAAGGAGCGTTCTATGCGTTCCCGGACGTGAGCGCGTACTTCGGACGCAGCATCCAGGGTCGACGAATCGCGAACGACGTGGATCTGGCCGGGTATCTCCTGGAGGAGGCGCATGCGGCGTTCGTTCCCGGATCCGGGTTCGGGTCCGATCGGCATCTGCGACTGTCGTTCGCCTGCGCGGACGCGGTGATCGAGGAAGGACTGGATGCCACCATTCGCGCGTTGGAGAAACTGAAGCGATAGAATCGCGCGCTCACGGGGCGCGCCGAGGGGGGACAGGAGACCAGGCCATGCCGACGTACGACTATGTGTGCACCGCTTGCGGCCATGAGTTCGAGGTGTTTCAAAAGATGTCGGATCCGCCCAAGAAGCGGTGTCCGGAGTGTCGCTCGAAGGTGGAACGCAAGATCGGCACCGGGGCGGGTCTGATCTTCAAGGGGTCGGGCTTTTACATCACGGACTATCGCAGCGACGACTACAAGAAGAAGCAGCAATCCGAGAACGCGGGGGGCTCCGGC
>JAGQHR010000097.1 GCA_020431745.1 Candidatus Eiseniibacteriota bacterium | reverse complement strand
CCGCAGGATCAGCGCACGCGGAGAGAACGGTTTGGTCACGTAGTCGTCGGCTCCGAGGCGCAGCCCCTGGAGTCGCGCTTCGGTCGCGGCGTTGGCCGAGATCAGAATGACCGGAACGTCGGCGAGGGTGGCGTCCTTGCGGAGCGCCTGCAGGACATCCAGCCCGCCCTTCTTGGGCAACCGCACGTCGAGCACGACCAAGTCCGGTGTTTGCGCCTTCAACAGCTTGAGGGCCGTCTCACCGTCATAGGCGGTTTGCACGTCGTAGCCGCGCCCGCCCAGCGTGATCTGCAGAAGCTCGACTACGCGAACATCGTCGTCGACGACGAGGAGCGTCTCGCGATGGGTCGTCTCTCGGGCCGTATTTTCCGAGGCGGAAAACTCTTCCGTCACGCGGATTCTCCAGGTCTTGGTGTCCCGATCGACACGGCCGGCGAGTTCCCCTCTGCCCATGCCGTGCGGATCTGCTCGCTGTCGTGAAGCCCCGTCCTGGGTCCGCTCCTGCCGGTGGAAGGCAGGATTCTGGGAAGAATGTCGGCGATCGCGGCGCGGAACTAGAGAGGAACCCGGAACGGCTCCCGGAAGAGAGGATGGGGAAATCCACGCATCCGGTCAGCTCCCGCTTTCGAGCAGGCGGGACTCGTCTTCGGAAAACGGGAAGTGGAGCCGCGGCGCTCTCCCCAGGATCCCGGCCGGGGGCGCCTGTCCAGGGCGCAGGCGAGACCCCAGAACGACGACCCGACATCCGTGGGTGACCATCGAGGAAAGACGTTCCTCGACGATTCCCGGGAGTGGACCGGCCGGCTCGACGACGATCAGGCCCGGTGCGTCGGCGCCGTTCGGATCTCCCTGGGAGTCGAGGTGACGGGCCAGGTTCTCCGGCTGCGGCTCTTCCTCCACGTGCCAGCCGGTTTGGCGGAGCTGCCGCGTCACCGCGACGCGGGCCGGCAGATAGTGGACCGCCACGAGCGCGCGGCCCCGGGTCACCCGATGACCGTTCGTGGGTGCCACGGGACCGGCGCGGCCGGGGTCCCGTTCTGCTTCTGGTTCTGGCTCGGACTCGAGCTTGGATTCGGACTCGAGCTCGGATTCGGGTTCGAGCTCGGAGTCGGGTTCGAGCTCGGGTTCGGGTTCGAGCTCGGGTTCGCGTTCGGGCTCGAACTCCTGGTCCGACCCGGGGTCGCCTTCGAGCTCGGCCTCCGATCCGGCCGCCGCCGCCGGTGAACCACCCTCCAGATACGCGTCGAGCGGCAGGACGGTGGGATTCGGTGGTCCGTCGTGGAGACGCGGGCGCACCACGACCACGACGCCCCGTTCAGACGCCGCCTCCGCCGGCACGATCCCCCCGATCCGGGCGCACGATAGGCTCGCCCGCCCGCCGTCCTGGCTCCAGAGCAGAGAGTACGGCTCGTCGATCGGCTCAAGATCCAGCAGCGCCGCCAGAGAAAACCGATAGGGGCTATCGTCGGGCAGCCCCGCCTCTTCGGACAGCGCGACGCGCTCCACGCGGTCCCACGGAAACCCGATCCAATTGCTCCCGTCCCCGATCAAGAGGAGCGGCGCGGTCGGTGTGAGTGGTCCCGATGGCGCGGACGGCGCGGACGGCGCCTCGGGCACGGGATCCGGCGTAGCTTCGGAAGCTGGATCCGGCGTTGCCACGGAAACCGGCTCGGGCGTTGCTTCGGGCGTCGCATCGCGCATCGCTTCCGGCGCCGCCTGGGACGCGGCCTCCGGCGCCACCTCCGGCGCCACCTCCGGCATCGCTTCCGGCACGCACCGGTCGTCACGCGCGGTGTCCCCGTCGGAGTCGGCGTTCAGCAACTCCCGGAGTCGCCGCAGCAGAGCCAGCTCCGCCTCACGATTGCAAAGCCAATCGTCGAGCAAAGACTTCAGGAGATCACGGTCAGGCATCAGGCTTTCACTCCAGTTCTGGTCCGGAGATCACGGTCCAGCGTCAGGTTCTCGTTCCGATCCTGGTCGGCCGGATCACCGGTCCCGCACCTCGTCCAGCTTCCGAACCAGGCTGCCGACCTTCTCCGCCAGCGTGGTCCAGGAGTCCCGCATCGCATCCACTGGCCCCGTCGAGACGCCCCGCTCCGGGATGCCGCTCCAACCCGCGACGGCGTCGTCGATCGAGGCCTCCACGGCTTCGATCTGCTGCGTGAAGCGGTCGAACATCTCGCCTACGTTCCCGTCCACACGGCTGCGCTCGATCTCCAAGCTCCAGATCGTTCCGAAGGTTCGGAGTCGGACCAGCGACTCCCGGATCTCGCCCATGCGAACCTTCGGGTCGATCGGCCGATCCCCACCGTTGCCCACCGGCGGTTCGAGCGCCTGCGCCCGCTGAATCTCGCCGCAGAGCTCTGCGACGCGCTCCCGCAGCTCGCTCAGGAACGCTACGAGGCGTCCCCGATTCGTCTCCATCGCATCCAGGATCGGCTCCAGGCGCCCCGGCTGCGCCAGCACGACAGGAAGCGCGATGCCGTGGGGTCCGGTCCGCTGCAGCTCCTGGCGGAGATGTTCGATGCTCGATCGTTGCGACTCCAGCTCCTCCAGCGCCTTGGCTCCCGTTTGGTTCTGTTGCACGAGCGCGGTCACCCGGCGATAGAGCTGGAAGACTTCCCAATCGCGGTGATGCAGGAAGAGCGATCGCCCCGCCGGCAGCTCCCCCGACTCCACCAACCGGAGCAGCGCGCGGATGGGCCGGGAAACCCGGTCGGCCAGGAGAAAACCGCACGCCGCCGCCAAAACCAGTGCGATCGCGACGAGCGCCAGGCCTCCGATGCGCAGAGCCAGGCGTACGCCCTCCACCCCGACCCCTTGGCTCTCCAGCACGTACTCCACGAACAGGAAGTAGCTCACACCGAGAATGAGGACGGGGAGTGCGACCCAGACCACCAACCGGGGACGCAACGTTCCACGAGGAGGCGCGTCGGATCGGGAAGATGGACCATTCATCCCGGGACCTCCTCCGACCCGGCGCTTTGCACGAGCCGGGCTCGCTGCACTGCAGGATGCAACTTCCGAAAGGGCGATTCTCCGCTCCGGACGAGGGACGATCGGGCGCCCGACGGCGTATCCTCAAGGGAGATCGTGGATCCTGCCCGCCGGATCGAGCGTGGCATACGCGTTGCTGCTCGGACAGGATATCGACCGACCCCGAGTCGGGTTCGAGCGTACCATAGGCAACTTTGTTCGGAGTAGCGCAGCAAGAGGCGGGGATCGAGTGACGGCAAGAGAGCACTATTTGGAGCTGCCCACCAGCGACCGGGACCTGCGCCCGACCTATCTCTTCATGATGAAGTGCCTGCTCTACAGCCGGATGGAGACCGGCCTGGTCTCGAACAAGGACTACTACGACGAAGACGTGAACGTGTACATCGCGCACCTGCTGAACTCCTTCATTCAGCCGGAGTTCATCGAGCGGGCCCGGCCCTACCTCAGCAAGTACGACACCGAGGTGTTCCACCGACTGTCCGACTCCCGCGACGCGCGCCTCAAGTACATGCTCTACAAGACCAACGCGGACTTCCTCCTGGTCTCGCTGGGGATCTTCGACAATCCCGACCTCCACCTCGCGGACGGGCTGCCCTCGCCGCCGGCGACGCCGGAACGGCTGCACCTGCGTCCGTCGGAGGAAGCTCACATCGGCCGCGGTCGGACCTACTACCGATTCGCCTACTCCTACAGCCAGCAGCTCCACGGCCGCAATCAGGCCGTCAGCGAGGTGCTGGAGAAGCTCAGCCAGGGTTTCGACAAGTACCTGCGCATCCTCGCCCACATGCGCGGCGAGTATCTCGATCTGCTGCGGCGCCTTTCCCGCGGCGAGATCTATCACCTGGAACGCGTGGTCAACGAATCCCAGCGCGAGCAGGACGTCCGCAGCAAGCAGGACCGACTGCTCGATCTCTATCTCGAGTGGAAGCAGGCGCCGCTGGACGGCGAGCTCCGCAACCGGATGCAGCAGCTGGTGACCGAGATCCGCGAGATGGACCCGGAGTTCCGCTTCGACGTGCCCGGGCTCTGACGCCGGAAGCCAAGAACAGTTTCGTGACGGCCCCAGGGTCGACGTTCCGCGAGGCGTCGCAGGGGCCGTCACACGTTTTTGCAACCGCCCCCTCCGGGCGGGGTATGCTGGCCTCGATGGCGTACCGAGAATCCCGATCGCGCGGACTCCGATTGATTCTGAGCCTGGTCCTGGGCCTCCTCCAGCTGGGATGGGTCCCGTTGGACGCGGTCGCCCAATCGACGCAGGGACAATCCGTTCCCAAGACGCCACCGCCGGTGCGACGGACGCCCGACGCGCCCCCCTGGCCCACCGATTTCGAGGTAGGGCTCGAGGCGGCCCGGGTCTTCGCCGACTACTTCGGGGTCGTGCAAAGCGACTCCCTGCTTCAGCGCGTCAACGACATCGGTTACCAGGTCGCGAGCCAAACGGGCTATCCCGACTATCTCTTCACGTTCCAGATCCTCGACGTTCCCGACGCCAACGCGATGGCGCTCCCGGGGGGATTCCTCTTCATCACCCGCGGGATGCTGGAACAGGATCTTTCCGACGACGCCCTGGCCCACCTCTTCGGCCACGAGCTCGGGCACGTCACGGAACGCCACTTCGCCCGCTCGAACCGGGTCGAAACCCTGCTCTCCCTGATCCAGACCGCCGCCGTCGTGGCGGCGCTCATCGCGGTGCCCAGCTCCAACAACGGCGGCTACGACTACGACGAGTACGAACAGCGGTACCGGCTCAGCGCCGGCGGAAAGGAAGCCGCGGTCCAGGGGACGAGCATCTTCGGGAGCCTCTTCAGCGAGCTGCTCGCGCGCGGCTACAGCCGGGGTCTCGAGCTGGAGGCCGACGAGATCGGTCGCCGCTTCGCCGGACGTGCCGGGCATCCGATGGCGGGCGGCGTCGAGCTCATGACCAAGCTCCACGAGCGCATCTACGAGGATCAGCAGTTCGGCTACTGGAGCACGCACCCCTTCTTCACCGAGCGCATCCAGAAGGCCGAGGCGGCGCAGGACGCGGGAGGCTCGCCACCCCGACCGGCAGAGGTACAGGCCTATCGGGAGCAGACCCAGACCCGCCTGGCCAAGCTCGCCGACACCGTGCTCGATGACGACGTTGCCCTGTTCCTGTATCGGGCGGCGCTCCTGGCCAACCCGCACGGACCGGCGTCGATTCCGGTGGCCCACCAGCTGGTGAAGCGTCGGTCCCAGGTCGAGATGCAGAAGAAGGACATCCTGCGTGTCTACACCCCGATCATCGCGAAGTACGACAGCCTTCTCACCCTCACGCAGACCGTCTCGGTCACCGACAGCGAGCGACGCCGGCTGACCGCGGAACGCGACGACCTGGTGCGCGAGCGGGACAAGCTCTACGACCACAGCGCGGAGATCGTCGACAAGCCCGGGGCGGGCGTGCATTTCCTGGAGCTGTTCCTGGAGAACTATCCCGAGGATCGACGCGCGGAAGATCTCCGGTTCCGCCTGGCCGAGCAGTACCGGCTCGCGGATCGACCCGATGACGCCGCGCTCACGCTCAATCGACTCCTTCGCGATGTCTGGGAGGAATCGGGAACGGGCATGACCTTGGTCTCCAATCCGGGCGCTCCGGCCGAGGGAGCGAGCGGATCAACGCGGTCGGCGTGGCGGGAACGGTCACTGGACTCCATGCGCCGCACGCTTCCCGAGGTGAACGAGCTCACCACGAGTCAGCGGATCCTGGAGTCGACGCCCTCCGACTCGGTGCGGCTCTGGGCCCACGATCGCCTGTTCGCGCTGGCAGCCGACTTCGACTCGCTCGAGCTGGGCAGTCGCTACCTGACGAAGTACCCGCGGGCCGACGCCGCCCAGCAGGTTCGTGACCGAGTCGAAAAGTTGGCGCAGAAACGGGTCCTGCAGGGCCGTCTGCACGAGTCCCTGCAGCGCTACCAGGAAGCGCTGGATCAGTACAACCAGGTCGTGGTGCTCGCCCCGTGGAGCAAGGCGGCCGCCGCCGCGCGGGCCGGGATCGAGCGGGTCCAGAAGCTCGCGGGCTCCTAGATTTCCAGAGCGCTGCTACTGCTCTTTGTAGTTGGGCGCTTCCTTGGTGATCGTGATGTCGTGTGGATGGCTTTCGCGCAGTCCCGCCGAGGTCATCCGGATGAACTTGGTCTGGGTCCGAAGCTGCTCGACGGTGCGCACACCGCAATAGCCCATGCCGGCCCGGAGACCTCCGACGAGCTGGAAGACGACGGCGCTCAGATTGCCCTTGTAGGGAACGCGTCCCTCGATCCCTTCCGCGACGAGCTTCGTCTCCGCGACCGCCTCCTCCGCCACGCTGTTGAGCTGGAAGTAGCGATCCCCGCTCCCGGCACGCATGGCATCGATCGATCCCATCCCGCGATACATCTTGTAGGCCCGCCCTTGGTACAGGACGGTCTCGCCCGGGCTCTCCTCGGTTCCGGCGAAGAGGCTGCCGATCATGACCGCGCCCGCGCCCGCCGCGATCGCCTTCGTTACGTCCCCCGAGTACTTCACGCCGCCATCGGCCACCACGTGAACGTCGTAGCGCGCCGCCTCCGCCGCGCAATCCAGGATCGCCGTGATCTGCGGAACGCCGATTCCCGCGATGACCCGCGTCGTACAGATCGCGCCCGGTCCCATCCCGATCTTGACCAGGGACGCGCCCCGTTCGCAGAGCTCCCGGGTCGCCTCGCGCGTCGCGATGTTCCCGCAAACGATGTCGATATCGGGAAACTCACGGCGCAGCCGGGTCAAGCAGTTCATGACCCCGATCGAGTGACCGTGCGCGCTGTCGAGCACCAGGAGGTCGCAGCCCTTGCGCACCAGCTCCTGCGCCCGCTCCAGGTGGTCATCGGCGGTTCCGATGGCGGCCCCGACCCGCAGACGTCCTCCCGGATCGACGCAGGCGTTGGGATACTGCATCTTCTTCAGGATGTCCTTGACGGTGATGAGCCCGCGCAGCATTCCTTGCGCGTCGACCACCGGCAACTTCTCGATCCGATTCTTGTGCAGGATGACCTTGGCGTCTTCCAGCGTGGTTCCGACCGGAACCGTGACCAGTCGATCGCTCGTCATGACCCGCGCGATCGGCGTGGTCAGATCTTCGATGAAGCGGAGATCCCGGTTCGTCAGGATCCCCACGAGGCGGCCGTCCTGGGTGATCGGCACTCCGGAAACCCGGTACCGCGCCATCACCTCCAAAGCGCGTCCCACCGGCAGGTCCGGCGGGAGGGTGATCGGATCGGAGATCATCCCGCTCTCCGAGCGCTTCACCTTGTCGACCTCGTCGGCCTGGCGCGCGATCGTGAGGTTCTTGTGGATGATCCCGATGCCCCCGGCCCGCGCGAGCCCGATGGCCAGGCGGCTCTCCGTCACCGTGTCCATGGCGGCGGAAAGGAGCGGGATGTTGAGCCGCAGATGGGTGGTGAGCTGAACCGAGACGTCGACCTCGGACGGCACCACTTCCGAGCGGCCCGGGAGCAGCAGCACATCGTCGAAGGTCAGGCCTTCCGCAGCGACGCGGTCATGGGACGGCGGCATCATGTCCATCGGTGCCTCCTGAGTTGGGATCCGGCGTTGAGATCCTGCCGGTTCGGGATCGAGACGGCGGAATGCACGAACGGCCGGAGCAAAGTCCGGCCGTGACGCAGATTCCCCTCGGATGGAGATCGAAAGCTCATCGTGTCGCGCGGCACCTGATCACTCTCACTTGTCCGCCCTGCCCGAGGTCAGCGAGATCTTCCGGTTGACCTTGCGCTCCCAGATGATTCCTTCATAGGGCGAGAAGTGGTAGTGCACTCCCAGACGGGCCGTCCAGGCGGCGATGTCCTCGTTGAAGAGGCTCTGGTAGCGATCCGCTCCCGTCATGATGACATGTTCCTGGAAGGCCAGGGTGTAGGTCACGTGACGCGTCAGACGGTGCTCTCCTTCGAGTCCGACGTACCCCCCCGGGACGAATCCGCGGTAGAACCGCTGGGTCACGGGGTCTCGCACGCTCTTGCCACCGTTCTTGTAGTTCCAGCGGTACATCCCGAGCCCGACACCGGCCCGCAGCGTCAACCCGACGACGTCACGAAACTCGCGGAGCGCCCCCAGCGTGCCGTAGGTCACCGCCAAGACCGTGTCCGCCCGCGCGTCGAAGCCGTTCCAGCCGAAACCGAACTCGCCCTTGCCAATCCAACGGTCGCTGAAACGGTAGCGGAAGTCGCCCTGGAGCACCGGGCGAACCTTCGCGCCCTTGGTGACCTCGCCTCCGTGGAGACGAATGACTCCCATGGTCATTCCGTACCCCGTGAACCCGCGCAAGGGCTCGAAGACCTCTTCTTCCTCGGCGTCCTCGTTCACGAAGATGTCGGATGGAGAGGACTGTGCGGGAGCGAACCGAGGAAGCCCCGCGAGGAACAACAGGACCAGGGGCCAGGCTCTCTTCCCCAACACCAAAGAGATCTGCATAAATGCATATACGTGCTAGACACT
>JAGQHR010000976.1 GCA_020431745.1 Candidatus Eiseniibacteriota bacterium | reverse complement strand
CGCACCGTCCGCCCGGCCACCCCCGGCCCCTGACGCCACCCCGCGGGACCGGAGCAGCGGTTCCCCGGGACCAAGCGCGTTCACTTCTTCCAATAGCCGAACTCCGGCTGATGGAGCACTCCGTCCAGGTCCGCCACCCGGTCGTTCAGGTAGGACTGGGCATCGGAGATCGCCTGGTTGTAGACGCTGGGACCGATTTCCCGCAGGAAGAAGTCGACCATCAGCATGGCCTTCAGGTCTCCGATCTCCTCCTCCATGTTTTCTTGGAAGTACTTCTTGAGAGAGCCTTGCAGGCGCTCCCGCGCTTCCTTGGGCAGCTCGATCGGCATCGTTTGGTCTCCCTTCGTAACGCTTCGGGGGTGGGATCCGGGACCCGAGGGTAGGCCCGGGCGCCGCCTAAACGAACCCCCCCGCCTGATTCGGCACGCCGAATGCCCCCTCACTCTCGTCCCGGCCGCGTCGCCCGAAATGACGAGGCGGACCGCCCCAGGTGAGGCATCCGCCTACACCGGGAGCCCCGGGGTGCAGTAGGTCCGGTACAGGACATCCGCCGGACCGACGGTCAAGGAGCATCCATGTCTCGGCAGTACGACCTCCCGTCCCGACTCGTCATCGTCACGACCCTCGTCCTGACCTCCCTCGCAGGCCCGAGCGGAGCCGCCCCCGGCGTGAGCGAGCCGAAGGCTTGGCAGCCGGACTTGGGCAGCCCCGGATGGATCCCCATGCAAGCCAGCTACGCGGGCGGCTGCGTGGGGGCGTTGCCAGTGGTTTTCGACTCGGTCACCGATCCGGCCACCATTAGCGCCGCTGCCTACCAGGCCTGGTACACGTTCGAGGCCACGGCCGGGGACGTGCTGACCTTTGGCACGGCTCCCGTCCGACCCGAGGAGGACACGGACACCTTCCTGACCCTGATCGCGGACGACTGCGGAACGATCGTGGCGGAAAACGACGACGACGGTCCCGGACGGCACGCTCTCATCTACCGGGTCGCCGCCCCGTACACGGGTCGGTACTACGTGCGGGTGCGCGGGTTCTCGTCCACCGATCGGGGCCGCTATCGCGCCTACTTCATGCGCACCAAGTCGCGCACCGTCCTCTTCAATGACGTCTGCGAGGGCGCCGTGGCCCTCCCTCGCTGCGAGGAGCAGCGCATCACCGGTGACCTGGCGAAGGCAGAGAACCAATACGATCTCGCACTTCCGGGCCCGAGCCCGACCGGCTTTCCCTCCGATGGCCGCGACGCCGCGTATCAGCTCGATGTCCGACGGGGAGACCGGCTGATCCTCGATTGCACGATGCCGAAGGACGATACCAGCGTCTATCTCGTATCGGACTGCGGCAACGTCACGGGCAGCTGCCAGGCGTGGTCCGACACCGGGCTGAACGGCGACAAGGAGGTCATCGATTGGACGGCTCCGGCCTCCGGTCGGTACTTCCTGATCGTGGACAGCTACGGCAAGAACGCCGGGGGCGCGTTCGCGATGAACCTGCGGATCGAGTGCGCCGTGCGGACCGGGGGATGTTGCACGTCCGGACAGACGTGCGTGCTCCTCACCGAGCAGGAGTGCGTATCGATGGGCTCGTCCTACCTGGGAGACGACGCCTCCTGTGGCGTCGGCACCTGCGCTCCGCTTCCGACGCTCTCCACCAGTTGGGGTGCGCTCAAGCACCAGTACCGCTGACGGGAGGTTGTCTCGTTCCCGCGCCATGTCGCGGCCGTTGCAGCGGACGGGTTGTGATGGTCAGTGCGGCGCGGGAGCGAGCGCCCTCCCCTTCTCGGTAGTGGGTGCGTCGAGCTGAGTCACGCCCC
>JAGQHR010000975.1 GCA_020431745.1 Candidatus Eiseniibacteriota bacterium | reverse complement strand
AGCGTCCCTCACCCCCATCCCCGCCCCCGGCCGAAAGGATCCACTCACCGGTCGAGTTGTAGCTGTGCCAAAGGTCGTTGCCGGGACCGCCGTGGGAATCGGGAGTCACCGGCATGCCACCGCCGGTCGCGACCTCGTCGATCATCGGAGCCGGACGGTCGTTGCGCTGCCAACCGGGTGGTGCTCCGGGAGACAGCAGGGGGCACAGAGCCTCCGCGTAGTAGGTTCCACCGGCCGCGAGACAGTCGAACTCCGCTAACTGCTCGCAATCTCCGTCGAGGCAACAGGCGGAGGGAGGGCCGTACTCCTCGCACAGACCGGGCGCACAAGTCGTGCCGTCCCCCTGATAGCGGCCGGCACAGTCTTCGGAGAACATCGGCAGGCACGTCCCGTTGTCGAAACAGCAGGCCCCCTGCGGCGTCCCGCACGGGTCCGGGCTGCAGGTCTCGCCGACGCGGAAGACGCCGTCGGTACACTCCGGCAACGTCGCGATGCGACACGCCTGTCCGTCCTGGCAGCAGGCTCCCGTTTCGTCGCCGTAGGCGGAACGGAAGAGGGCGGCGGCTTCGGCCGCGTTGTCGCGCAGCACCGTGACGCTGGACAGTCGGTCGTTCCCCTGGCCGACGACCACGGCGGCCGCGATCGTCTGCACGTCCCCCGGGGCCATCGTGAACGGCCCCGCGGACACCAGCAGTCGCCGGTCCGCCGGATTCGTGTCGATCCAACCCGAACCCGTGACCGGATCCCCCGAAACCATGTAGGTCGTCGGGAGTCCCGTCGTCGGATCGATGATCGGGCTTCCGTCGCGCTCGAGTCCGCGGAGGTAGTGGTAGGTGTCCGAGGCGCTGGCCGGATCCGTCCCGTTGATGTACTTGAGGAACGCCGTCATCGGGAGGTTCTTGTAGTCGGGAATCGTCACTCCGCTGACGTAGGCCTGGTCGCCGGGGGACGGAACGATCGGACCCTGGACCAAGTCGATCCCCACTGCCGGGGGACTGACTCCGTAGTCACCGTCGGCCGCAGAGCCCTGGTAGCAGTAGCCGAGGGACGCCTCGGGATCGCAACCGACCAGGTCGTCGGTCGAGGTTCCGAGGTCGGGATCCGCCCAGATCCCGACGTACGCGTTTTGGAGGAGGTTCGATCCCTTGTTGACGATCTTCCACTCCAGGAAGACGAGATAGTCGGAGGCGCCGGCGGCCCCGGTCGCGAAACAGGTCTGCTGGACCTCGATTCCCAGCGGAGCTGTGTGTCCCGCATCGTTGGTGTGCCAGCTCGGATCGAGATCGTGATAGACGCACCAGAGCGTTTGTCCACCGAAGTGGCGTGGGTCCCCGTTGGCATCGACCNGCGCCCCCTGATCGACGGGCCAGTCGGCGTAGTCGGGATTGCTCGCGGGAGTATCGCCCGGCTGGATCTTGTACACGTGATAGACGGGGTCGAACGGATCGCTCCAGCTCGTCGGCGTCAGGATTTGTCCGGGAGCGTACTCCCAGGAGTACTCGGCGATCGCAACGCGTGTCCCCCCGGCGACCGTTGCCCCCATCCAGAGGCCACCCGCGAACATCGCCGTCAGATCGGTCCCGGCCGGAAAGGTCAGGCCGGACTGCCCGCTGGGAATGTCGTACGCGAACGAGCCATGGTTCGTCACGAACATGTCGATGCGATTGGCGTCGACCCGGGTATCGCGATCCAGATCCGTCGACGGCTCCGGCGCCCGGAACGGTGGAAGTGCCCCCGCGGGGGTCAGGAAACCGCTGAGTACGATCGGCAACGCCCCCCCGAGCACGCGACGCATGACAGAAAGGGGAGCACG
>JAGQHR010000974.1 GCA_020431745.1 Candidatus Eiseniibacteriota bacterium | reverse complement strand
GAAGCCGATCCCGAAGACGGCGAGCGTGCCGATCATGACGTCGGCGCGTTGCGACCAGACCGCCGCTCTAGAGAAGAGGCGTTTCAAGGAGCGCACCTCCGTGGAGCACGATGAGCGCCAGCCGCACCATCACCGCGGCCACCACCGTCGCCGCGAGGGTCCGCACGATCCCCTGGCGGGACATCCAATAGGCGAGCAGGCCCGGAATGATGTAGCCGATGGCGGAAAGGGCATGCTCGGTCGAGAGGAAACCGACCTCGGGCAGCCGGGACGTGAGATAGCCGAAGATGAATCCCAGCAACACCGCGAGCACCAGATTCCGGCGCCCGTAGATGATGAGATAGCGCGACGCGATCTTGAGACACGCGAAGGTCGCCAGGGCGGCGATCGCCGTCCCGACGAGACGGAGCGGGTGATCCAGATAGAGGGCGATGTACCCCGGGACCACGAACCCTCCGGCGGCGAACCCGATCGCTTCGGTGAAGAGGAGGCTCGCCACCAGTCCCAACCCGATTGCTTCTGCGATCAACATAGGACAGCTCCTGACCGCGTGACTTCGTGGACGATCTCGTGCCCGAGACCGCCGATATTGCCGATCCCGCCGATGCGGGCCTGGATCCGGGAAGGCGGTTCGGCCCCACCCTCACCGTGAGGGGCGCGTCCGCCGGGCACTCCATCGAGGTGACCGAGCGTGGACAGCAAGTCCAGCACCGCCGATGCCGAAGCGCGGCCCGGTGCGAAGAAACGGCCCGCCGGGACTTTGCTCTCGAAACGGCGGAGGACGCTGCTCGTGAGGTCTCCGACCACGACGTAGTAGTCGGCGACGAGGTGGCTTTCGAGCACGTCCGCGAACTGCAGCGACCGGTCGATCCGGTCCCCCCGCAGATTGAGCAGCGCGATCGACGGACAGTCGCCGCGCGCACCCAAACCGACTCGATCCCAGATCGAGAGCGTCGACTCCACGTCGTTGGCCGCGAAGATGTTGAAGAACTCGAGGAGACGGCCGCCGACAACGAACTTGGTCCGGGTACAAGCGCCTGGATCCGGAGTCACGCGATGCATGCCCCGCAGTGCCACGTCGTCGGGAATCCGAAGGCTGCGGGTGACCTCGAGCGCGACCGCGACGTTCTCCTCGTGCTCCAGATAGCCGAAGGAATCCATCGCCCCCGGCGGCACGCTCTCGGGACGGCCGCAGCGCAGTGAGCTCCCCCGCCGGTTCGCCTCGCGCTCGAGCACGTCGAGATGATCGGTCTGCCCCACGAAGGCCAGCCCCCGTCGCGGCAGAGTGCTGGAAATCGCGACGGCCGCATCCCGGGTCGTCGGTCCCATGACGTCGAGATGATCCGCGCGCACGTTCGTGATGACGCCGATGGTGGAACGGAGGATCTTCTCCTCGCTGATCTTCTGCAGATCCGGACGGACCGCCATGCACTCGATGACGATGGCGGCCGCCTTCTCCCTCCGGGCGCGATCGAGGATGCCCACCTGCTCGACGATGTTGGGGGGGCCCAACCGGAGGATCGGCTCCTCGGCGCCGTCCGTGTGGATGAAGCGGGCGGCCGTACCCGTGGTCTTCGCGACCGTCGGCAGCCCGGACTCCCGTAGTCCCGCCGCGATCAGGCGGGTCACCGAGGACTTCCCCCGGCTCCCGTTGACATGGATCCGGATCGGCACCGCGGCGAGGGCCCGGCGATGACGAACGGCCTCCCACGTCCACGAAGCGAGGACGACGCCGAGCAGGATGAGGAACGTCGTCATGCCGTCTCCCCTCCCGGCCGGGCGCCCGGCCGCGCATGAGGCCTTCCCAGGCGTGGA
>JAGQHR010000973.1 GCA_020431745.1 Candidatus Eiseniibacteriota bacterium | reverse complement strand
CGGCACATCGAGGCGCTGCCCGGACTGCACGAGACGCAGCGGCCCACCGAGATAGCGCCGATTCCACATCCGGCCCCGCTTGTGGCGGAAGTGCCGGGCGGGATGGGCCAGGACCTTCTCCGCCGCACGCGCGAGATCGATCTCGAACCCGAGATCGAACGCGAGCATCAGATGTCCCTTGCCGCGAATCTCCATGATCGCTCCGAGCCTTCCCTGACGGACCTTTCAGAAGCCGAACCCGTTCAGTACGCGAGGAGTGCGCGCGCCGCCTGTTCGATCCCGTGTTCACCCGGCAGGAATGCTTCCTCCAACGATGGTGAGTACGGCACCGGCGTGTCCAGCGAGCCGACGATCGCGACGGGAGCATCGAGCGCGGAGAAGGCCTCCTCCTGAATGACGGCCGCGATGCTCTCCCCGATTCCCCCGGTGCGGGTGTCTTCGTGCGCGATGAGGACGCGACCGGTGTGCCGAGCCAGAGCCAGGATCGCGTCCCGATCGAGCGGCGCCAGCGTCCGCAGGTCCAGCACGGCGGCATCCACTCCCTCGCCGGCCAGGGTCTGCGCCACGCGCAAGCAGACGTGCACATAAGCGCCATAGGAAACCAGGACCAGATCGGTCCCGGATCGACGGAGCGCCGCGCGGCCGATCGGGAGCGCGGCCGGCGGCTCTTCCGACAGGATCTGTTTGATCTGTGGGTCACGGTAGAGCGCGATGTGCTCGTAAAACAGGACCGGATCCGGATCCGCGAGCGCACTCGCGAGCAAAGCGCGCGCGTCATGCGGAGTCGACGGGGCCACGATCTTGAGCCCCGGGGTGCGATAGAACCACGGCGAGGTGTCCTGGCTGTGGAAGGGGCCCGCCGAACGAAGCCCACCGTACGGCATGCGGACGACCATCGGAACGGAGCCGCCCCACCGGTAGCGAATCTTCGCGGCGTTGTTGACGAGCTGGTTGAATCCGGTCGCCACGAAGTCGTTGAACTGAATCTCGCCGATCGGGCGGCGTCCCGCCAAAGCCGCGCCGACGCAGACGCCGAGAATGCCGCCTTCGGCCAACGTGGCATTCAGGATTCGGTCGCGATACCGGTCCAGCAGCGGGCGGAGCAACAGAAAGGCGTTGCCGTACTCTCCGCCGACGTCCTGTCCGTAGACCACGACGCGTTCGTCGGCCAGACCGTCCCCGACCCCGAGCATGATCGCTTCGAGATACGTCCGTCCCTTGGCATCGAACGCCGGCCCGGTCTCCGGCTCGGGCAGCGCGGGCGGGCGACCAGGACGATCCGACGTCCCCACCGGCCGATCGTGCTGCGACCGATTCGATGCGAGCGGGGCGACCACACCGTCGGTGACCGTCTCCGCACGGGGCCAGTCCGCCGCGACGACCTCCGCGGCCGCTTCCCGCACCATCGCCTCGGCTTCCTCGATCCAGGCCGCCAGCTCTCCGTCTTCCAAGAGCCCTTCTCCCTCCAAGCGGGCACCGTAGAGGGGGATGGGGTCGCGACCGCTCCAAAAGGAGTACTTCTCGCGATCGACGTACCCCCCGGCGGTCGGAACGGGGTAGCTCATCGAGATCGGCGGCTCCTTGCCCAGATAGAGCATGTCGTCGTGATGCGCGTGGCCGCACATCCGCATCGCGACGAGCTCGAGGAGCGTCGGACCGTCCCCGCGTCGAGCCCGCGTCGCGGCCCAACCGAAGGCGGCGGCGATCGCATCGGGGTCGGTTCCGTCCACGGTGACGGCGGCCACCCCGTAGCCCACGGCCTTGTCCGCAAAGACCCGGACTGCGGTCTGGTCCGCGAGCGGCGTCGAAAGCGCGG
>JAGQHR010000972.1 GCA_020431745.1 Candidatus Eiseniibacteriota bacterium | reverse complement strand
ACGTCGGAACCGGTGGTGACGCCGCTGAAAGGGTCGGCGTCGCCGTCGCTCTGGTAGAGCTTCATCGAGGCGGCCGCGCTGCCCGCGACCACATCGAGGTCGCCATCGTGATCCACATCGCCCAACTCCGGGCTGTTCGGGAGGGACGCGCCGGATTTGGGAATCGGGAAGTCGGTCGCGGTCGTGCCGTCGGTGTTGTAGCCGAGGATGTTCCCGGGGCCGAGGTTGTCGCCGATCGCGATCTCCATTCCGGGGAGGCCGTCGAAGTCCGCGACCACGGCCGAGCCTTCCATGTTGGGATCGGCCGTCACGGGCCATCCGGGTAGGACGTTTCCGAGATGGTCGAAGGCGTACAAAGCCGGGCCGTTGATCTTGCCGGCGTTGAAGATCTCGAGATCGTCATCCCCGTCGACGTCGGCCAGGACGGGGCAGGAATAGGTCTGCCCGCTGACGTGGCTCACGGGGAATCCCGGCATGGCGGAGCCGTCACCTCGGAACGCGTAGATGCTGGTGGAGACGCCGAATTGATAGCCGACGACGCACACCTCGTTGACTCCGTCGTGATCGAGATCGCCGATCGAGGGGGCCGCCCAGGAGCTGGAGAGACCGAACGTCGCGGGCCAACCGGCCGGACTGGTTCCATCGGGCTCGAACGCATACAGCTCGCCCGAGGTCGAGACCGCGAAGATCTCCGGCACCTGATCCCCGGTCACATCGCCGATCGCGAGCGTCCCGGTGATGTTCCCCGAAACCGCCTTGGGCCATCCCGGCAACGAAACTCCCGCCGCGGTCCACGCGCGCACGTTGCCACCGCCTCCGATCAGCACCTCCGGGGTTCCGTTGCCGTCGAGGTCGTACACCGACGGTGCGAGGAACCCGTAGGTGAAGCCGGTCGCCTGGGGCCAGCCGGTCATCGGCGTCCCGTCGTGGTGGAGCACACGGAGCTGACCGCTCTTCACCGCGACGAGGATTTCCAGGTTACCGTCTCCGTCCAAGTCGGCGGCGGCCGCCTTCGATTGGACCTGGCCGCCGAGGTTGACGGGGAATCCGGGAAGCGCCGTCCCGGTGTGATCCCATGCGTAGAGGAAGTTGTCGGTGGATCCGGCGAACACTTCGAGATCGCCGTCTCCATCGGCATCCGCGAGCAACACCCCGACGGGAGCGAAGTTGGGATGCGAACCCATCAGCTGGGGCCAGCCCGGCATCACCGGAGGAACAGTCTGGGCGTCCGTGGTTCGGACCGTGCCCGGCGCCGCAGAAGTCACGCCCGCCTCGTCGCCCTGCGCAGACGGTGTCACCCATGGTAGCTCTCCCGCCGCACTTGTCCGCGCTCCGGGCGTCCCGGCTTCGATCGACGTGGTGGAGCCGGCCAGTGCGATCGACCCCGTCGGAGCCATCGCGCCCGAGCCTGACACGTCCGAGATGACGACCGATGCCTCGTCGACCGACGCATCGGAAGTCGCGAGTGAGGCGCCGGAGGAAACCACGGTCATCGCGAGGATCGCGGTGCAGGATGTGAGTGTGCTCCGGAGACGCGGGGCATGGTGTGCGAGCGCTGTCCATACGAGTGGGGCGATGCGCGTGAGCGCCGTCCATGCGAGTGGGGTGCGTTGCGTGACCGCGGTCGGCGCGAGCGGCACGCGAGGTCGGCGCGTCTTCCGGACGGGGATCGGGTTGCTGTCGGACATGGGATGCCTCCTGAGTGGGGAGTCTCGATCGTCGAGGGGGACGGAAGGCGATGGTGATGTCCCCCGTGTCGACCGGCGTGGAATACCGGCCACCAGTCTAGCGGATGTTCGGTTTCGGGCGCTCGCTG
>JAGQHR010000971.1 GCA_020431745.1 Candidatus Eiseniibacteriota bacterium | reverse complement strand
TATGTCTCCGACAACATCCTGGTCCGCGATTGGGATCAGGATGGGCACCTCGACGTGGCCGCTTTGCAGGCCGTGAACGACGGGACCAGCGCGATCGGGCTGCTCTGGGGCAACGGCGACGGGACCTACGCGGTGCAATCCTCCGGGCTGCATGCCGCCAACGACTCGCGTCTGGTCATCACGAGCGGCGACATCGACCTGGATGGAGACGAGGACATCTTCTGCGACGGCGTCCAGGACGCCCTGGTCTTCCTCAACGAGGGCGGCCGTCAGATCGTCGACGCCGGACGCTACGGCATCGGCCGGGATTCCCGGGCCATCATGTATGCGGAAGCGAACGGTGATGGAGTGGGCGACCTGATCGCGATCGTGACCACGGAGCAACCCTCCGGTCTCTACGGTGGCATCAGCGTGCTGCCCGGTGTCCGGCTCGATCCCGCGAGCACCGAAGAGGCCACGCTGCCCTCCGCGGGCCACGGGTACCGTCTGAGCAGCATCGCTCCCAATCCGTTCGGTGCGCAGGCCAGCTTCCGCATGAGCGTGGACCGGTCGCAGAACGTTCGTGCCTATCTGATCGATGCGAGCGGCCGCAAGGCCCTGGAAATCTTCGACGGGGCCATGCCCGCCGGTAGCGCCCGGGAGCTTGGCATCGACGGTACGGGGCTTTCCGCCGGCGTGTACTGGTTGAGAGTCCAGGGAGAGACGTTCCAAGCATCGCGCCGCGCGCTGCTCGTTCGCTGAGTCCCTCCGGCTCCGTCCCGATCGCGGTGGAGTCGTCCTTGCGGGCGACCCACTTCGCGGGACGGAGCCCCACTTCGACCGCGCCCGCTTCGACGGCGCCACTTGCCCGAGTATCTCGATTGGGGCAAGCGTACATGGCCCGAGGGGAGCTCCCTTCCGGTAGGAAATTCCCCCTCGGTCCTCCGGTTTGCCCTCACGATGGCGCTCCATCGCCCTCCGAATCATCGTTCCCCGCTCGAATCGCTGACGTAAACTCGCAGCGCTGTTCGATACGAGTGCCGAGGCTCCGCTCTCGCTGCGGGATCGGCTGACACGGAGGGGGCCAACATGCCACACACGGAATCCGGAGCGGGCTCGGGCGGGCGCTCCGCTGTCAACCTTACGCCGACCCAGTCGCTGGCGTCGGCGATCTTCGGAGGAGCGCTCACGGCGCAGGACCTGGGAATATCGCGGCTCGTTCCCGAGGCCGGGGCGATGCTGCGCGCCTCGCCGCTGCGTGCAGGCGGAGTCGCGATGGGCCTCGCGACCACCGATCGGACGAGTCGGCTGGAAGTCGCCGCGACGGGACTCTCAGCGTTCTCGTTCGCTTCCCAGTTCGCACCCCAGGCGCGGATGTCCCAAGCTGCGGCCACGTCGCTTTCGAGGGCGGGGACCCGCGCCGGAGTGGCCGGCGCCTCGTTGAGCGTCGTCATCGCGGGATGGAACCTGATCGACGCCCGCGCGGCGGCGGGACACGAGCCGAGCCGGGTCGTGCGGGACTCGGCGGTCCAAGCCGCGACCCAGGTCATGGACGTCGCCGTGCAGAGCGCGACCCAGGCGGCGATGATCGCGCGCCGGGCCTCCGATCGGGTGGTCGAGTCCGCCGGCCGGGCTGCGATGTTCCACGCGGACCTCGGTGTCCTGCCCATGGCTTGAGCGACTCCGGCCGGAATCGCGCTCTCGGTCCCGGACCACGGGATCGAGCTGCTCGTCTGGCAATGGGAAAGGGGGAGCGACGGAACACTGTCACTCCCCCTTTTCCGATCATCGGAGAATGGTGATCGCGCGAGACTCGTGTCGATTGCCGACGTCCAGAC
>JAGQHR010000970.1 GCA_020431745.1 Candidatus Eiseniibacteriota bacterium | reverse complement strand
GTGCTGGCCCCCGGCGGACGGTTGATCGTCAGCGTGCCCAACGCGCGCCAGGTGACCCGGCTCCTCGGGCTCGCCGCGGGACACCCACCGTCTCTTTCGATACTGGAGAGTCCGTACGCAGCGGGACAACGGCACCTCTTCACCGACCGGTCGCTGCGCGAGCTATTGGAGACCACCGGATTCGTCTGCGAGACCCTGCGCGGATTGCTGCCGGTACCGCCCGGTTCGACGGTGCGGACGCTGCTCTCCCGGATGGCGCGCGGCGGGATCGGACGCGCATTCCTGGCCCCCGGCGTGCTCGCGGTGGGGCGACGCCGATGAGGATCGCCTTCTTCACGCGTTGTCTGCCCGAGCACGGATTGGGTGGGATGGAGATCCACGCGGCCCAGGTCGCACGCGGCTTGGTCGCGCATGGCCACGAAGTCGTCGTCTACACGACCCGCCTCCCGCACGGAACTGCGGGTGGACCTCCCACTGCCGCACGGTCCGGCGTTTCGAACACCGAGGTCGATCCCACGACGCCTCCGCACCCGCCCGCCCCGCACACACCGGTCGTGCGCTATCTCCCCGACACGCGTCCGCGGAGCTATCTCGGTGGCTACTGGCCGGCCAGCCGAAAAGCGTTTCTCGCGGATCATCGGTCCGTTCCCTTCGACGTGGCCTACAGCGAGAGCGCAGGCGGCTTCGGATTGCTGGGAATGAAGGAGGCGCCCGTTCCGACCGTCGTGTTCCTCGTCGGAACCGCGGGCATGGAGCTGCGCAGCAAGCTGCGGCGCACTCCCACGCTGCGCAGTCTGCTGGGTGCCGCGTGGAACGTGGTGAATCTGATCCAGTCGCGCCGTCTGCTCCCCCGCGCGGCACGCATCCTCTGCGAATCCGACGGCCTGCGCACCTGGGCGCTGCGGGAGATGCCGCTCGATCCCGGACGCGTGAGCGTCGGGCGTCTCGGCGTCGATACGCAGCGCTTCACACCGGAGGGACCGACGCTGCCCGCGCTGAGCTCGCTCACCGGAACGCGCATCCTGATGGGAGGGCGTCTCGAAGCCGAGAAAGGATTCGACATCGCCCTGGAGGCGTTGACCCGGCTCGCGGCTCGTCGCGACGACTTCTCCGTCGCTCTGGTCGGCAGCGGATCCCAGGAAACCGCGCTCCGCACGCAGGCACAGTCGCTCGCACAGAAGGGACGGTTCGCCTTCTCGCCGCCTATCCCTCACGATCGGCTGGCCGAGATGTATCGCGCCGCCCGGATCTATCTGATGCCGACCCGCCGGCACGAGGGATCGGCCCTTTCGATCGTCGAAGCGATGGCTTGCGGATGCGTCGTCGTCGCCAGCCGCATCGGAGGCCTGGCCACGCTCTTCGAGGAAGGAGAAGACGGACTGCTCGCCGCGCCCGACGATGCCGCAGCCTGGGAGCACCAGATCGAGGCGCTCCTCGACGATCCGGCCGCGTGCACCCGCATCGCGCGGGCGGCGCGCGAAACCGCGCGGACTCGCTACGATCTCGCCTTCGCACTCGATCGGATCGAGGACTGTCTGCGGGCCGCGGCCGCGATTCGCGGAGCCTCGTCGTGACAGCGGGACGCATCCTCTTCCTCCCTTGGGACGAAGCGCACAACGCGAGCGCACGTTGCCGGATCTTCGATCTCGCCGCGTGGCTCGGCCGCCGCGGTTGGGAGACGACGGTCTGGCCGCCCGTGGGCGGATCGCTCGGCGCCCACTTGGGCGGACCGGGTGCATTTCGTGGTCCCCGTCGCGCGCTCTATCGATCCTGGCAGCTCGTCAACCGCCGACGACAGATCGGACGAGCGCGGGACTT
>JAGQHR010000969.1 GCA_020431745.1 Candidatus Eiseniibacteriota bacterium | reverse complement strand
GGAGGAATCCCGCGATGAGCACGCTGATGTTGTTCCCCACGCTCGTCGCCATCGGAATCAAGGAGTTGCGGAGGGCGTGGACGAAGACCGCCCGCTTCCAGGTCATCCCCTTGGCGAGGGCGGTCTTGACGTAGTCCGCACTCATGTTCTCCATCAGGCTGTTCTTCATGAGCATGGTCATGAAGGCGAAGCTGCCGATGGTGAGGCAGATGAGAGGCAGCAGCGTGTGATTGAACTGATCCTTGATCCGCTCGATGCCGCCGAGCTGGTCCCAGTTCGTGCTGTGGAAGCCGCTCAGCGGAAACATGTCCAGCTTGACCGCGAAGGTCACCAGCAGGACCGCCCCCAGCGCGTAGCTCGGCACGGAGTACCCGATGAAGATGAGCGCCGAGGTCAGGTTGTCGACCGCGGTCCGATGTTTGAGCGCTTTGAGGATCCCTAACGGAATGCAGACGGAGTAGGTAAGCAGGAGGGTGATGAGCCCGAAGTAGAGTGACACCGGCATCCGCGACACGATCAGCTCGGTCACCGGCTTCAGATAGCGCTGCGACTCTCCCAGGTCGAGAGTCGCCAAGTTCTTCATATACATCCCGTAACGGACGATGACCGGCTTGTCGAAGCCGTAGTATTCCTTGAGGACCTTGAGCTGCTCTTCGGGGATCTCCGTCCGGGGGCCGCCGGAGCTCCCACCGCCCATGACCTCACCGTTTCCTCCGCCACCGGCCAGGCGCATCCGCAGCTGCTCGATCGGGCCGCCGGGGACGAACTGCGTGAGCAGGAAGACCACGAACGTGACTCCGACGAGGGTGGGAACCATGAGGAGGAGCCGGCGCAGGACGTAGGTCCGAAGACCGTGGGATTTGGATGCCATCGATTCTCTTGGTCGTCCGTTTCCGTGATTCGTTGCGCGAGCGGCCTTGCCGGACCGCCCGCCGGGGTTCGCGCGGCCGCTCTGCATCGTCGCGAACCGCCCACGCGACGCGAGGATAGCAGCTTGCCCCGTTTGCGGTACCCGGAATTCCACGTGGGGGAAGGTACGAACAGCCGAACGGTGTTTCGTATCGAAGGAGCGATCGATTCCCGGCGTACGCGCCTCGATTCTCCCCCTTGGACGATCGCTTTCGGAAAACCGTTCGACGGCACCCTGCAGATTCAGTGCGGCGATCGTCAGCGGGGTGGGCCCCCCGTCCTGCAGCTCCGGAGCGATCCGGCCGATTCCTTAGGGAAGCAACGTCCCGGGACCGTCCGCGGACTTCGGCCCCCGCCCCCAAACCCGGAGCACATCTTTGCGCACGACCCCCGGCAGCTCGTTGGCCCGCATTTCCGTGTGGGTCCTTCTCCTTCTGGCCGGCACCCGTTTCCTGAGCGGTTGCACCGAGGACAAGGGAACCGATCCACCGATTCCCCAGCTCGACAAGACCAGCCTCGATTTCGGCGAGGTCGCCGTCGGGAGCTCGGCCGACCGGTCCTTCACGGTGGAGAACATCGGCGCCGGCACGCTTTCGGGAACCTTCAGCGAGACGTGCCCGGAGTTCTCGATCGTCGCGGGCGGCGGTGACTTCGCAGTCGAAAAGGACGAGGTGCTGGTGGTGACCATCCGCTTCACGCCGTCGTCCACGGGAACCAAGAGCTGCACGGTCCGGTCCGGCAACGACGGCCTCGGGCGGATCACCTGCGAAGGCGTCGGCATCGAACCGGTCGACGGAAGCTGCTGCAACGACGACGGCGCGTGCTGCAACGACGACGGCGCGGATGGCCAGGGGTTCTGTGGGGTGTGTCGCCTTTCGATTTTGGCGTGCCTTTGGCGCGCCAGGTGGCG
>JAGQHR010000968.1 GCA_020431745.1 Candidatus Eiseniibacteriota bacterium | reverse complement strand
TGGGCGCGCTCGCACGCTGACGCCGCCCGGTTCGACACGCGCGCACTGCAGCGGCGGATCGAAGAGGAGATCCAAGCGAACATCGCCGCGAACCGCTGGAACGACGATCGGTGGAGCCAGGAATGGATTCGCGAGCAGATCGAGAACGGTCTGGATGCCGAACGGGAAGCCTTGGAAGCGGAGCTCGATGCACTGCGCGAAGAGCTGAGCTCCGAAGACCGCGAGTCACGACGGGAAGCGCTCCGGGATGCCCAATCCGAGACTCGCGAGATCCTCCGAGAGCTCCGGCAGAGCCGGGAGGAGGTTCTGCGCAAACTCGAACGGGAGGTCGAGCGCCAGACCCGTCGTTCACGCCGGGAGACGCGGCACAGCTCCGACGTCGCCCCCCATTCCGGATCGCGATCGACGGACGCCGGCGTCTCCGGAACCGCGGTGGGATCTGCGTGGGCCACCGCTGAAGTCGCGACGGCTGCCGAGTCGAGCGAGGCGTGGGTGAGCGAACCCGCCGAAGCGGGATGGGCGGCTCCGGATCCCGAGGAGCTCGAGTCCCCCGCTTCCCCCACGGCGACGCCGGATCCGACCTTGTTCGCAGCCGTGGTCCAGGACGCGATGTCTGCCCTCCCGAGCACGCCGTACTCTCCATCTCCGGACATTCGGGATGAAGACGACCTCGGCTCGTACCCGACCGACCTCTGGACGGCTTGGGAATCCGACGTCCTCCGTGCGGGTGGCAGCGATCACGACGTGCTCCTGCTCTCGGACCACGATGTGCAGACGCTGGACCTGGATCCCGGAATCTACGTGATCACCGAGGACGGCCCGACCAAGCTCGTGGAGTCGAGCTCCACCGTGGTGTTGGCCACACCCTCGTGGCGTACCGGAGGCTCGGCGGGCGATGACGGCGCGTTCGCACTGCTGGAAGATGGCGACGTCTTCCGTCTCGCGCCGCTCACCCGGCGCCAATTGAAGAACCGGTTGCGGCCCTCGGCACCGCTGGCTCCCGCCGCGCCGTCTGCGCCGAGCGCGCAGGTCGCTCCGCTGGCGCCGCTCGCCCCCCGCGCGCCCTTCATGGTCACGCCGAAGACCCCGCTCGCTCCGTCCGCACCGTTCATGCTGGCGCCGAAGGCACCCCGCGCTCCGCTCGCCGAGCTTCCGGACGTGCCCTGGGTGATCGATGGACGCACGATCGTGCGCCAGCCCGCAGGGGACGGTATCGACCGGGAGACCCGTCGTTCGCAGTGGTGAGTCTCAGATGGACCGTCGGCCCAGCCTCGGACGGACGACCTTCGGAGGCTGGGTCACGGACTGCGGGATTCCGTCGCGCAACGCGACCCGTTTGGTGTGGATCGCGGGAATCCGTGGCCCCGGAGTCACGATCCCCGCGAGGTTGAGGGGATCGACCGCCGAAAGAATCAGTTCCGCACTCTCGGCCGCCTTCTCCCTGCGGAGATGCCGGAGCATCGCGATCGCCTCCGGCAGGGCGTATTGCTCGCCGTAGACACCGATGACGAAGCGTCCGCCGCGGATCTCTCCTCTCGCCTCCAGCCGCCGGAGAGCACGCAGGACCTCCCGCCACGGCAGCGTGAAGCTCTCGCGCTGGACCACATCGCGGAAAACCACTCCATAGCGCCGCAGGAGCTGCCGCGCCCACGCCTCGCTGAGGTCATCCCCGTCCGCGTGAGCTGGCCGGACGTCGGGCACGAGCGCCCAACGACCGACCGGGGTGATCCATGCGCGCGCGCGCTGCCGGCGCGACCGTTGCCAGCTCGACAGTCGGCGCTGCGTCGGCTTTTGCATGAGGATCCGCAGCGACGCGAACCCG
>JAGQHR010000967.1 GCA_020431745.1 Candidatus Eiseniibacteriota bacterium | reverse complement strand
TCGCCGGTCGCCAGGATGCGCGCGCGCAGTCGCGGCGGCGCCTCCCCGGTCAGCTGGATTCCCTGAAGCCAGCCGGCCAGCTCCTCGAACCTCCGATTGAGCAGGGCATGGGTCTCTCCCGTCACCCCAAGCTCCTGGGCCAACGACTCGTGCCGCGTGCGAATCTCCCCCATCGCCGGGATGCCGGCGGCGCCGCGCTCGGAATCGATCCGGCGGGATTGGCGATTCGTCCGCAGAGCCTCCTCGACGGCACGTTCGAGGAGGTTGGTCATCCCGGCCACGGCGGAGATCACGATCCAAACCCGATGGGTGGCCCGCCGAGTCTGGACGACGCGCGCGATCTCTTCCCAACGCGCCGGCGAGGCGACCGAGGTACCTCCGAACTTGAGAACGATCCAACGCCGCGACATGAAGATCTCCTCCTTGGACGCTGCGCCGACTCTCGGGCGAAGGTCTCGAAGACACGCGTACGAGGGTCACGTGGCCGAAACCACTCCCGCTTCCCTGCGGGCGGAGCGGCTGCGTCCGATCGCGATCTCAAGATAGGGGCACCCGACCCGGTCTGTCCACGAGGCAGCCCCGATGCTGCTACAATCCGTCCGGCACGTTCTCGGAGCGCGGTGATGGCCGCAGCGCCCCGTGACGGGAGAACGATGCGGCGGGAGCATCGAGACGCGGTGGTCGCGAGTCACCGCGCCGGCGAATCCGGAAAGGAACACACGAGCGTTGAAACTGAGGGCGATCGGACTGCTGCTCTTTCTCTTCATCCCGCTGGTGCTGGTGCTGTTCCTCGCGCAGCCCCTGGGTGCGGTCGTCAGCATCGTCCTCGGAATCATCCTCATGCTGGGTCACCGGTTCATCGCGCAGCCATTCTCCGAAAAGCACCGGCTGGAGCGCTGCCTCTGGTGCGGACGCGACGTGGCCGCCGATCAGGCGGAGCAGATCCCGGTCGTGCGCCCGAACGGAAAGATCACCGAGTACCAAACCTGCCGTCCCCAGGACCGCGACTGTCTCCGGCGCTGGCTGGGGCTGCATCGGCTGGCCACACAAGAAGCCTTCTGGATCCGGCTCGGCATCGCGCTCCCCCTCCTCAACCTCATCCTCGTCGATCTGGAGCGGGAGATCCTGCACCGATCCTGGATGTCCCATGCGGAGGCGAGTCTGCTCTTTCGCGCGGTGATCGCGCTCACCGTGGTGTCCGTCTCGTTCTTCTATCTGACCCAACGACCCGAGCCCGACTCGGAATGGAAGGCTCCGGCGCGGCGTTTCCCCTTCCCGCCGCACAATCTCACCCTGCTCGGTGCCGCCTGGACGCTGTGGATCTTCCGGATCGTCGGGATCTGGTGGCTCTTCCTCGTCGGCCGGACGCTCCTCACTCAGCGCGGTATCCTTTGAAGCTCACCCGAAAGAACAGCGAATAGGCGATCGGAACGAACCCCAGGGTCAGCACCGTCGCGAACATCAATCCGAAGATGATCGCGATCGCCATCGGCTTCCACATCGGACCACCTGCGAACCACAACGGGAGCAGCCCCCCGACCGTCGTCGCAGTCGTGAGCAGGATGGGGCGGAGACGTTGCTGCGCCGACTGGACCACAGCGTGCGCGGGATCGAGACCGTTTTCCTCGATCTCGACCTGGATGCGCTCCAGCAGCACGATGGCGTTGTTGATGACGATGCCGGCGAGCGAGATCACTCCGAGCAGCGTCATGAACCCGAACGACGATTTGGCCAGGAGCAGCCCCCCGGTCACACCGATGAGCCCGAGCGGGATCGTCAGGAGCACGATCAGGGTTCGCCGGACCGAGTTGAACTGCGCGATC
>JAGQHR010000096.1 GCA_020431745.1 Candidatus Eiseniibacteriota bacterium | reverse complement strand
CGGGGATTCCTGGGCCGGTGTCCGCGACTTCGAGACGGATCCCTTTCGGAATCGACATCGTTCGGACGACGAGCCGGCCGCCGTGGGGCATCGCCTCGATCGCGTTCATGACCAGGATCGTCACCGCCTGCTGGACCTCGCCGGCGAGGCACTCCACCCGGGGCAGCTCGGGCGCGAGCGAGACATCCAGCTCGATGCCCTGGATCTCCGCCTGATGGCGGGTCAGCTTCAGGCTGCGCTCGACGATCTCGGAGATGCTCTCGGCGGTGAATGCGGTGTTGCTCTGCCGGGACATCGAGAGGAGGTTGCGGGCGATGTCTCCGCAGCGCGCGGTTTCCCGCTCGATCGTCTGGAGCAGATCGTTCATCTCCTGAAAGCGGTTGGGTGGTGCGGGTGGCTCGGGGGCGCTCGGCGCCGGCGTCGGCGCGTCTCCCGCCACACTCTCGCCGCGCCGCGGAACGGCGGAGGCGATCCCTTCGGGTCGGGATTCGCGACCGACCGTACCGTTCGCGAGCGGGTCGGTTCCGTGGCCCGGGTCGGCTGCGACGGCGCCGGGCGTGTCGTTCGCGTCCAGCGTGCCGGCCAGCGCGGTCAGCTTGCGCCGGACGAGTTTGGCGCAGACGAGCACCCCGGCGAGCGGGTTGTTGATCTCATGCGCGACGATCGCCGCCAGCTTGCCGAGCGAGGCCATCTTCTCCGCGACCACGATCCGGTCGCGCGTCCGTTCCAGCTCCTGGCTTTTCTCCTCGACCCGGCGTTCCAGGGTTTCGTTCGAAGCGCGCAAAGCCTGGTCCGCGCGCTGGACGCGGGCCGACATCTCGTTGAAGGCGACGGCCAGCTCACCCATCTCGCAACAGACGTTGGTGGGCACGCGGTGCTCCAGCTCGCCCTGTTCGACCCGTCGGATGGCGCGCCAGAGCCGGCGCAGGGGACGGTGGACGAGGCGCCAGGAGACGATTCCGATCGCGGTCGGTGCGGCGAGCGCGGTGATGAGCAGGAGGATCAGCATCTGGTGCCGGGCGTCGCCCATCGCCCGGTCGAGGGAGGCGGTCGACACCTCGAGGTCGAGGATGCCGAGAACCCGCTGGCCGGGGTCGTGCACGTGGCACGAGGCATTGGCACACTCGGCGGTGTTGAGGATCGGCACCACCATGCCCATCGACCCTTGTCCCTTGGGATCGCGATAGAGATGGAGTCCATCGCGGGGAGACGCCGGCACGAGCGCGCTCCCGGGCGTTTCGTGACACCCGCGGCAGGTGGGCGCGGTCAGATCGCCGAACCGGCCCAGCTCCACGGGCAGGCTCGAGTGCCGCACCTCGCCCTCGGAGTCGAAGATGCGGAGCGCGAGCACACCGTCCCGCCGGCCGACGCTCTCGACGATTTGTGTGAGATGACGCTGGTCGTTCTCCAGCATCGAGGCGTGGGTGCCCCAGAGGATGGTCTCGCCCATGTTGGCGACGTTCTCTTCCATGAATCCGATGAGATGGGCGCGGTGGAGCTGGAGCGCGAGCCAGCCGCTGGCACCCAGCAGCCCGAGCAGCACGAAGGTCACGAGGATGACCAGCCGCCAGCCGAGGCAGTTCCAGGCGCGGCGGATCACGGAGAACGCGCGACCTTCGTCGGTGGATTCCGAGGGCGGAGCATCCCGAAGGGCATTCTCCGGCGGCGCCGATCGGCGGACGTTTCCCTCGTCCGCCGATTCGGGAGGAGTGGCTGCCGCATCCGGGCGGCGGGACCCGGCACCCGACGGTGCCTGGTTGTTTCGGTCACTGGACACGGCACACCTCGAACCGAGCCGCCGGTCGGATCACGCACCCCGCCAAGCGAGCTTCGTCGCAGGTTCCCCCTTCCAGCGCCACTCGGGCTCGGCCGGATGGGCTTCCAGAACGGGGAGGTAACGCTCCGCGAAATAGACCGCCCAGACTCCAGCCGTGATGATCGTGATGGTGACCGCGACCTCGGTCCATGCTGGAACGTACGTATGACCCGACACCACCTCGAACCCGGTCACGCTCACGTTGAGCCGGTTGATGATGAACCCGAGCAGGCAGAGCTGCGCGGCTCGATACAAGGTTCTTCGGTTGTGCAAGACCGCCGGAGAAGCGAAGTAGATGATGGGGATCACGAACCCCACGGTGATCTCGAGCAGGAAGAACCAGGTCGCCCGCTCGTCGAAGCGCAGGTGCAGGAGAGCCCCGGTGCGGAGCAGGTCCGCGAACCGGATCACGAGATAGAGCGAGAGGATGCCCGCGGCAAGCCGGGCCGCGCCGAGCAGCGCCGGCCGGGGTAGATCATGCCCGAAGCCGCGCGCGCTCAGGTTGGACTCCACGATCGCCACCGCCAGCCCCGCCCCCATCGCAGAGGTGAAGAAGAGCAGCGGCAGCAGCGGGGTGTACCAGAGCTCGTGGAGCCGGCCCGGGACGATGAGGAAGAGGCTGCCCAACGAAGATTGATGCAGCATCGAGAGGAGAACTGCCAGGATGCTCAGGGGCAGCGTCGCCGCGTGCATGATCTTGGTCATCCGACGCATGCGGAACTTCTCGAAGAAGAGCACGGAGACCTCCGCCGCGAGCACCGTGGTGTAGGCCATCACGCACCAGGCGACCTCGAACATCACCGAGTGCGGATTCCACATCACGAGCGGGTGCCAGATCCGCCAGGGATGGCCGAGATCGAAGAGGAGTCCTCCGACGACGAGGACGTATCCGATGAACGCCGTCAGGACCGCGGGGCGGGCGAGCGGAGCGTACTTCTTGAGTCGCAGGATGTGAACGAGTGCACAGATGGTGAAGCCGCCCGCCGCCAGCCCCACGCCGCAGAGGACGTCGAAGCCGATCCAAATGCCCCAGGGGAACTGATCGCTCAGGTTCGTGCTCGCCCCGAGGCCTTTGGCGAAACGGAGGTAGGTGGAGTAGCCGCCGGCCGCGAAGATGATCGCGGTGAGGGCCACCCACGGGTTGCGTAGTACCTTCGGGATCATCGCTCCACCTCCTCGGTAGCCGGCTCGCGACCCGCGAGGGAAACCGTGTTTACCGTCGCCTCCGCGTCCTCGTGAGCGAGACGTTGTTTGGCCAGCGTCATCCGGCGCCGGATGATCCAGTGCACGCCCATGAGGGCGGTGCCGGCGATCCCCACGGCCGTGGGAATCTGCGAAAGCACGGCCCAGGTTTTTTCGGGCAGAGCTTCGTCCGGGACGCGCGGATCGAATGCCGCCATCACCTCGGGAGGTCCGATCACGAGGAACGACGTGCCGCCTGCCTCCTTCTCCCCGAAGATGTGGTTGGCGTACGTGTCCGGATCGTTGGCCACGCGCTTGCGAGCTTCCGCGAGCAGCTCGTCGCGATCGCCGAAGAGCGTGGCGCCGGTCGGACAGGCTTCGGCGCAGGCCGGTTGCTGTCCGTCGCACAGACGGTCGTAGCACATCTGGCACTTCCGCACGCGCGGCATGGCCGAGCTCCACTCATAGCGGGGCACCCCGAAGGGGCAGGCGACCATGCAGTACCGGCAACCGATGCAACGATCGAAGTCGTACGTCACCGGGCCTTCCGGCTTCTTCTGCAAGGCGGCGACGGGACAGACCGAGACGCAGCTCGGTTCCAGGCAGTGCAGGCACTGCCGCCGCAGGTAATAGTCCCCCTCCTCCTGCAGGATCGAGAAGCGATCCGCAGAGAGCTGGGTCCCGTCCGTCTCGGGAAGACCGTTCTTCTCCCGACAGGCTTCTACGCAGGACTCACATCCGACGCAGAGCGAGGCATCGAAAAGCATCCCGTACACAGCTCACCTCCCGGTCGGTCGATTCGGTGCCGCGTCCAGAAACTCGGTCGCCAGCGCCTGCCAGAGCGCCGGGTCGAGCCGGTCACCCAGATCGTCGACCAACGTTCCACCCGTTTGAATGACGCTTCCGCTCGCGACGACGAGCCGCCGCTGGAAACGGTCCCAGGTATCCTCCATCCACCGCTCCGCGAGCGTGCCGTCGAGCAGGTTGGCCACGTCCCGTCCCAGCGAACGGGAACGGACTTTGTACAACCAGCCGAGACCGTAGGGATCGCGATGGAGCAGGCCGGGGTCCTTCTGCAACCGCGGGTTGATCGAGACGACCTCGCCTTCCACCGGGCTCGCGAGGTTGATCTCGCCGCGGTCGGCGCGCGTCACGTGGACCGCGTCGTCGCCCTGGTGCAGATACGAGCCGATGCGCGGAAGCCGCAGGCGCATGTCCGTGCCGACCAGTCGCCGGGCGAAGTCGTCGGCCCCGACGTAGCATTCCTGCGGACTCACCCAATGGAGCCAGGTGTGGCCCCGGTGATAGTGCAGAGGTTCGGGAAGTTTGAAGCCGGCCACCAGACGTGACCATGCGGAGTCTGAGCGTTCTTCGTTTCCGGTGCGCTCGCGGTAGGCCGCCTTGGCCCGCCGTTGCTCCTGGATGATTTCGAATCCCACCAGCACCGCGAAAGTGAGGATGACGAGTAGGACGACCATGATAGCTCTCCTTCTTCTTCGGCCCGGTCCCACACTTCGGGTGGGCCGGGAAGAGCTTTGTCATCGCCGTGCCGGAATGCGTTGCGGATGACCGCGAACGTGCAACGTGCAGCAAATCCGTGTCTTGGGTGGACGTCGCGCGCGGCGGTCGCCGCTTCCGGGACGGTGGGGATCAGGGAGTTGGGGACGACGTCCCCAATGCGATCCGTGCCGCCGACGTGATCACGCTTGGCAATCCATTGGTCGCGCAGGAGTTGCGAGCGGTTGGGGAGATGCTCTCCACACCTGTGGAGACTCTCCCCGGGGATCTCCACCCCGATGGCAGGATGTTCGATCGGGAGGACGACGTGATTTCGCGGTCAGCGGGCGTAGATCTCGATCCAGCGGTCCTGCAGATCCTGCATCGTCGAAACGGACCAAGCATCACCGTGCGCCTGCATGAGGATCGCGAACGCCACGGGCGTTCGGTCGCCGCACTGGAGATAGCCCGCGAGCGTGGCGCCGGCGACTCCTGGCAACCGTCTCTCCAGCGTACCGTCCTGACCGGGGCCTCCCAGGCTCGCGAGGAACGGTCCCTGGGTGCGTAGATCGTGCCATGCCCAGGAGAGGACCTCGACCAGAGTGCGGGCGGTCGTCCGATTGGCGGTGGACAGACCGCTGCCGTCGGCGAAGTACGAGGAATCCGTACAACCGGCCCGATTCTGCAGCCACGCGGAAAGCGCTGCTCCGCCGTGGCGCAGCGGACCGTCGACATCGGAGGTGCCGGCCTGGTCCGAGAGGGAATCGACCTCCGCCTGGAGGCGTCCCAGAGTGACGACCAGCTGGTTCGCGATGAAGTTGTTGCTGTAGCGGTTCATCCCCGCGATCAGCTCGTCGAGCGGCCGCGAGTCGAACGCGAGCAGCTGGGCGGCGCCCGGCGGAGCCGGGCCGTGCACGATCGCGCCCTCGATCTCGATCCCCGCTTCCCGGAGAAACTCGGCGAGCAGACACCCGGCGAAGGCGAGGGGATCGCCGGCGCGACGATAGGCCGTGAAGGTCTGCATGCCCGCGGGAAGGGTGCCGGCCAACACGGCCGTTTCCCGCGGATAGGTCGAAAGAATCCCTGTGGTGTCGGCGGTGGTCGAACCGCCTGTCAGGTCGAGCCGCCAGTCGACCGACGATCCGGGACCACCGGTGCGCAGCCGGTTGTCGATCCGCAGATAGGGGAGGTCGAACGGATCGAGCCGGACCTGGACGGGGTCGCCGGTGCGCCGGCCGGGCGTGACCTGGAACGCGATCGCGTTGAAGTTCATCGAAAGCGCCGACGGGAGCGCCGCGTAGGCACGATCGCTGCCGGCGAAGCTGCTCAGGTCCGAGAGCGGTGGCCAGGCGGAATCGTCGAGGATCAGGCGTCCGGTGACGCGGTGTACGCCCGCGAGTCGCAGCTGGCTCGCGAGCATCCACAACCGTTCGGAGACGAGGAAGGGGTCTCCGTTGCCGATCACGACGAGATCTCCCTGCAAGGTGCCGTCCTCGAGGGGACCGGTGCGGGCGATGCGCGTCTGGAAGTGATAACGCGGACCCAGGAGGTCGAGTGCCGCCGCCGTCGTGATCAGCTTGGTCACGCTGGCCGGGATCCGCGATTCGGATGCGAACGCCGCGACCACGCCGGTGGTGTCGCCCCCGGGGCCGGGGCCGTGCCGGTCGGGACCGTCGAGCGGAGCGAAGAGGACGGACGCGGACAGTCCCCGCTCGGCGAGCGAGGGCAGCACGCGCGCCAGCTCGATCCGCAGGTCCTCCGGAGTCGCCTGCACGGGCGTCTCCGAGGACGCGATCATGGCGGCAGCGATCAGCACGATCGCGACGGGATGCGCGCGGTTGATCGAACGGGTCGCGCGGAGGTCGAAGCGACGGTTCATCGGGGTCGGTTGTCCGGGTCTCGATCCCACCGGTGGGCGTCCGCATTCCACAGATATGCGATCGGGAGGATGACCTCGAACGCGGGATCCTCGCAGCGCGCGCGGGGCGGTGTACGCCAGGGAGCATTCCGCATCCAATCAGCAGCCGCGTCCCACAGCTCCCGCGGGGGCGGATCGTCCGAGGTTCGGGCGACCTCGAGGATGTTCCCACGGACGTCGAACGTCGCCTGCATCAGGAACCACGATCGGGCGGGGGCGTCCGTCGCCGTGCTCGGGATCGCGTCCGGCGGGTGGAGACCGAAGTCGAGAGTCGGCGTTCCGGAAATGCGGGGCCGGGGTCGAATCAGACGACCCAGGTCGAGCTCGTCTTCGTCGGAGTGAGGGACCGGGATCCGCATGCACGCGGCCGGACTGCTGCTTTCGACGACGAGGATGCCTTCCGCTCCGCTCCAATCGAGGATGAAGTCGCCGTCCCGATCTGTCGTCGCGACGGTGGAATCCGGAAGGAAGGTCAACGTCAGCCCCTCGGCTCCGCGCGTCGTGTCGGCGCCGACCAGCGTGCCGACGAGCAGGTGCAGGGGCGAGTCGGCCGCACGGGCGGTTCCTCCTCCGTGTCCGTTCGGCGTGCCGTGGACGGCGAACGGCGCGACCGAGAGGAGCACAGCCGCGAGCACCGGAATCTCGGGCCGACGACGAACCGTGCGACGGCAGGGGACACCGCCCGCCGGGCGGACGTTGCGCCGGGGCCGATGCGAGCGGCGTTCCGGCCGGATTCGGAAGCTTTTTCCCAACATGACGCTGGAGACTACGTCGCGGCGATGCTCTGGGTCCAGAGGGTGGCTGGGAAGGGTCGCGCCTCACGGCCGGAGTCGCTATCGTTACGGCTTCGTGGCCCGAATCTCGGATGCGGGCACCCGGCAACCTATCGCGGGATCGACTCGTAGGCCGATCCATGGAGACGAGAACTCGTGGGCAGGCAACGCAGCCTCACTCGGTCCGATCTGGAGCTCCTCCACGAAGCGCTGAGCTACATGCGTCGGCGGGTCTTCGATCAGGCGGAATCGGTGCGGATCAAAGGCGTGCTCGATCGCATCGAGGAGATGCTGCTCGATCCGACGACGGAGCCGCGATTCCTGCGCATCTCTCCACCCGAGCAGGAGGCGATGGAACGGCAGGTCGAGAGTTTCTGCGTCGAGCTCACCCATCGCGGGGGCTCCGAGGCGGGGCGGCAGCAGGCTTCGCGACTGCGGAGGTTGATCGGAGCGGGCGCGGGATCGTCCCGCCTGGGATGGTTCCGGCGTCTGTTCGGCCGTTAGCGATCGCGGACTCCGGCGCAGGAGGGGGGGCTCCATGAGCGGCTTGGGATTCTCGGACGCATTCTCGCCGTCACGGGCGATCAGTGCCGGATGGGAGGGGTTGAAACGCGCCCCCGTCGCCGTCGTCCTCGGCGCGATCATCCTCCTCGTCTCGGACAGCAACTGCAACTTCGAGAAAAAGCTCGAGAACGGAAACTGGGAGTCGTTCTGGTGGCTCGTCGGCGCCGCCATCCTCGTCGGTGGGTTCCTCGGGATCATCCTCTTCCTGCTGCGGATCTTCGTCCTGCCGGGATACCTGCAGGTCTGCGCGCGGGCGGTGCGGGGGCAGAAGGCCGACCCCGATCAGTTGTTCAGCGCGTCCCACCGGTTCCTCGACATGTTGCTCTGGGGACTGCTCCACACGGGGGTTCGCCTGCTGACGGTGCTTGCGTTGGGGGCGCCGCTCGTGCCGTTCGGGGTCGTCGGGGTGATTTCCGGTCGGGAGGAAGTCGGCATCGTGCTCGCCGTCGTGGCCGGCTTCTACGTGTTGGCGATCGGATTGCCCGTGTTCACCTATGTCGAGCTGGGGCTCTTCTTCGGGGACTATCGCGTCGCGCTGGAGGGGAGCGGACCGCTCACTGCCTTGAAGGAGAGCTGGAACCTCGCCTCGGGGAACCGGCTCTGGCTGCTGCTCTATCGCGTGATCATGTTCTTCTTCGAGATCGCCGGCTTCCTCGTCATGGTCGTGGGCGTCGTCTTCACGCGGGGGATTCGGGACGTGGGGACGGTCGGCGCCTATCTCGACTTCGTGCATGGTCCGTGGACGGCACCGCCATCGGCGCCCGTGCCCCCATCGC
>JAGQHR010000966.1 GCA_020431745.1 Candidatus Eiseniibacteriota bacterium | reverse complement strand
GTGTCCGGCGGTCCGATCCTGCTCGGCCTCGCGTTGCTGGTCGCCGTCTTCGCGGGGGGGCGGTTCCTTCCGGGGGCGGCCCTTTGGGGCGCGAACCAGTTCGCGTACCTTCCGGTCTGGACGTACGTCACTTGGTTGCTGTGCGCGATCATCCTGCTCGTGCCGGTGGGGGCGTCCCGGTTCGCGCGCGTCTGGGAACCCGCCGGCCGCTGGCTCCTGACCTCCCGGATCGCTCCGCCGCTGGCCGCTCTCGTGATGGCCGGATTGGGTTTCGTGTTCGGTCGCAGCACGCACTTTCTCGGAGACGGCACCTGGCTCGCGGCGAACGTCGAGAGCGGGCAGCAATTCCACTTCTTCGACTTCGTGGACTATCGACTGCACCTGCTCGTCTACCGCGCCGCCGCCGGACGTATCGCCGCGGACGAGGTCTATCGCGTCGGCTCGGTGCTCGCCGGCGCGATCGCAGTCTTTTCCCAGCTGCTCCTGGTCCGTCGTCTGCCCTGGGAACCGTGGCGCAAGAGTTGGTTGGTTCTGCTCCTGCTGGCGACCCCGCCCGTCGTCCTCTACTTCGGGTACGTGGAGAGCTACAGTTTTCTCTATGCCGCACTCACCGCGTTTTCGATCGCCGGCCTGCTCGCTTGCGAAGGTGTTTGGCCCGTTTGGGGGGCGTCGGCATTCTTCGGACTCGGTATCTTCCTCCATCTGAGCGCCGTGTTTTCCGCCCCGGCGTTGCTCGCGCTCGGCTTCCTCGCGCCCGGACGGAAGGGAGTACGCCGCTGGATCGAGGTCGTGGGCCCCCCGGCCGGATTCCTGATCCTCGCGCTGCTGCTCTACCTCGCTTCCGGATACGACCTCGCTCGCTTCCGAGCGGAGTTTCTGCATTCGTCCCAGGGGCAGAGCATCCTGGCTCCGCTGACGGGCGACGGCGGGATCTTCTCGGCCGGACACTGGAAGGACCTGGGAAACACGGTGCTGCTGACCGCGCCGGCCTGCGTCGTCGTTCTCCTCGCGCGTGCGCGCTGGATCGTCCGTGGGGTGCGGTCTCCCGTGGTGGGTTTCCTGCTCGTGCAGATCCTGGCAGTCGCGTTCATCCGGACGATCGTCGACGCGAAGCTGGGGGGAGCCAAGGACTGGGATCTCGTGATCGCGCACAGCGCAGCGATTCCGCTGCTGGCTGGGGTCGTTGTCACGGCCACCCGGCCGGTCCGGTCCGATGGGACGGCGCCCCGGCGCATCCGGGGAGCGATGAGTGCGGTGCTCGGCATCTCCCTGGTGACCACGGTGGCTTGGATCCTGTTGCAGGGCTATCCCGATCGTTCGATCGCGCGGCTGATCGACGTGACGGCGGACGCACCGGCCGACACGCGGACCTATGACCTCGAGGAGGTCGGCCGGTACTACCGCGATCGGCAGGACTATCCGAGAGCGATCCGACTTTATGAAGAGTGCGTGCGCCGCTCGCCTGGCCATCCACGTCTGCGCGCGCAGCTCGGGGCGCTCTATTACCTGGTCCAGGACTTCGGTCCGGCGAAGAGGGAGCTGGCGGAAGCGCTCCGGATCGACGACGGGACACAGCTCGCGCTGGAGCTCCTCTCGGAGATCGAGCTCGCGGACGGAGAGCTGTCCGAGGCCTGGCGGCACACCGAGCGGTTGACGCAGGTCGCACCGGGTCCTCCCACCACCTGGGAGCTGCGGGGAAGGGTCGCGATGGCGTCTCAGCAGTGGGACGAGGCGGTGCGGGCCTACACGGAAGCGGCTCGACGTCGACCGTCCGCGGAGAATGTGCGGCAACGAGCCTTCGCGCTCTTGCGGGCGGAGAGATTC
>JAGQHR010000965.1 GCA_020431745.1 Candidatus Eiseniibacteriota bacterium | reverse complement strand
CGAACACCGGGCCGGTTTGAAACGGAGGTAAGCCATGTTGATCCGCAATGGAATGAGGAAGGCAAAGGCTCGCCCGGCGTCGGTCGTGAGCATCGTTCTCGCTCTCGCCACGCTCGCGCTGACGTCCGGGCGGGCCGTTGCCGACGGAGTCCGGGTCGAAGCCGGTGTCCGAGTCGGTGACATCTCGGTGCATGGGGGCTACGAGCAGCTCGTGCCCGTTCCCCGAGGCGGTCTCGAGATCGATCTCTGGTCCGATCCCGGCGCGGGAGCGTCGGTCCGGCCGGGACAATCGGTCGAGCTCTTTTTCCGCACCAACGCCGACTGCTACGTGACCCTGGTTTCGATCGACCCGGCCGGCCGGGCTCGACGCCTCTATCCCACGGACCGGGATGACGGTTGGGTGCGCGGCGGACACGTCTACCGTCTGCCCGACTCCTGCGATGACTTCGATCTTCGTGTCTCGGGACCGGCGGGAGAAGAGCGGGTGTTTGCACTCGCCAGCTACACGCCGCTGCGGAGCCGTTACCCGCGTTGGATGGTAAGCGGCGGCTCCGGTCGACGGGACCTCTTCGACGACGACTCCCTCTACCGCACGGGGTGGGTCACGGGGGACGCGGTCTACGAGTTCGGTGTCTTCTGCGAACGTCTGGTGCCGGAACCCCGGCAGCGTGATGCCTACAGCAGCGCCTGGGTGACGTTCCGGGTCGGTGGCTGGCACCCGGTGCGCTCGGTCTGTCCGGTGTGTGGGGGACTGGTGGACGGTGGACGGGTCGACGGGTGCGTCGAAGTCCACTGGTACGCCGATCACGGTCACATCGACTTCCGCGCCGACCGGCGTCCGATCTTCCGGAGCTGGGCCTGCGGTTGCTCGGACCGGCGGGGAGCCGTGGTGATTCGGATCCCGTCGCCTCACCGAGACCGGGATGACCACCACGACGGACATTGGGGGCGCGACACCGACCGCCACGATCGTCGCGAGGTGCGCGGGGAACCCGAGGGTCGGGTCCGGCGGGAACTGGGACCGGACCCCAAAGCCCGGTCGGAAGGTGGCCGGAAGGCGAAGGGGCACGATCGCTGAGTCGGATCCGCGCTCCGGCCCGTGCAGGGAAAGCACATCGCCGAATCCGAGCCCGTCCTCCCGAACCGGAGGGCGGGCTTCGGGTTCTAGCCCGGGATCGCCCCCGCTCGCGCCCGGATCAGGCATGATGCGATGCTCGGCGGCACCTGCTACGATGACCGGACCGAAGGAGCAAACGAAACATGTCGATTCTCGATCTCGGCGCCGCCAGCCGCCGGCGCGTCCACCGTCTCGCCTTCCTCTTCGCCGGGCTCGCTCTCATCGCCGTCCAGACTCCCGGAATCGCAGGGGACCCGACCGGACTCGCCTACCTGAAGATCGGCGCCGGCGCCCGTGCCATCGCGATGGGGAACGCCGTCGTTTCCAACGTGGACGGTCCTGACGCGACCTACTGGAACCCGGGGGCCGTTCCGTTGCTCGGTGGCACGCAGGCGGAGCTGATGCACACGGAGAGCTTCCAGGCCGTGCGGTACGAGTTCGCATCCATCACCCGGCAGCTCGGTCGTCACGGGATCGGCGCAGCTTTCCACGGCATCTGGCTCGACAACATCAAGTCCTACGACGAGTCCGGTGCCTTTCTCGGCGATTTCGGCTATGCCGGGATGGCCGTCAGCGGCAACTACGGGTTCGCGCTGAGCGATCAGGTGGGTGTCGGGGTCGGCGTGGAGATGATTCGCGAACAGATCGACGTTTCCGACGCCAGCGGACTCGGTTTCAGCCTGGGCGCCCAGGCCCGGGAGCTCCTTGCA
>JAGQHR010000964.1 GCA_020431745.1 Candidatus Eiseniibacteriota bacterium | reverse complement strand
CGATCGTCAACCGAAGATGGCAGTGTTGGCAAACTACTTCAGTGCTGGAGCACAGTGCCGACTGGGCCCAAGAGATGAGCACAGTTGGCTGCCACGATGATGCGCGGGCAGCGGGGGCTTGGAATCCGGCAGAGTCGGGGAACTGGGCAGAGTCCGACCGCCTCGGGCCTGTCGGATTTCCTGGGGATCGGTGGGGCTGACAACGACATACTCTGGCCAGTCAGCGGAGATCAACGGTCTGTGCTTATAAGAACAGGCCTAGAAAAGTATCTGTGCTGGGTAACAGAAGGGGTGAAATCAGGGAGGGGACTCGATCCCACGGTTCTGACAGAGCGCGGCCAGGTTCTTGAGGGCCCGCGCATGGACCCGGCAGGTCCAGGATTTGGACAGGCCCAGCTTCGCCCCGGCCTCCTCTAGGGTCTTGTGGTGGAAATAGTAGTCCTCCACGACCGACCGCTCCTTTTCGTCCAGCTGTGCGATCGACTCCCGGAGGAGTGCGGCGACTCGCAGCAGCTCCGCCGCCGCCTCGGGGTTCTGACTCGGATCGGCGACCTCCCCGATGCTCTCGTGATCGAGGGAGAGGAGTCGCGCCCCGGCCAAGCGGAGGATCGTGGTCCGGGTCTGGGCGATGTCGTCGTCGAGCGTCGACTGGCCCCGATCGCTCCGTTGGGCGCTCGACGAGTCCGACAGGACCTCGTTCGACGCCGCCTCATAGACCACGTCGGCGTTCGGCTCCTTCTCGAACCACGCCATCTTGCGGATGCCGTCGTAGATGGCCCCGCGAATCCGGTAGTAGGCGAACGTCTTGAACTGGACACCCCGGCTGGGATCGAATCGTCGACTCGACTCGATGAGGCCGATGGTGCCGTAGGCCTCGAGGTCTTCCAGCTCGACGAAGGACGGCAGCGATTTCAGGATCTTCTTGGCCAGCGCGGTCACGAACGAGCGGTACTGCTCGACGAGTGCTTCGGGGGTGCTGGCGGGGAGGGCCGAATCCCCGGGATCATGATCCATGCGCGCCTCGGAAGTGCCGGTGGTTCGCTCGAAGCTCGTCGCGGACGGAGTGTCTAAATCACTCCGTCCGCGAAAGATGCGTACCGTAGTCTAGGCGGCACCAGACCTCGAGTCAACGCGCCGGCAGCCAGGGACGGCTCTCGCGAACGAACCGTCCCTGCGCGGAAGACAGACCTCCCGACTAGCGGACGATCTGGATCTTGCCCCGAGCGGTCTGCCCGTCGACGCGCGCGACGTAGAAATACGCACCGGCCGGGAGCGGGCGACCGCTCCGATCGGTGGCATCCCACGCGACCCGAATCTCCGTGGACGGGATCGAATCCCAGGTCCAACCCGCGACGCGCCGACCTCCGGTATCCACGATCTCGATCGCGACCGGTCCCGGGGCCGCCGAGCTCGGGGCCTGCAAGTGAAGCGCCGCCCGATCCCGGACGGGATTCGGGATCACTCGCACGTGCACGCCGTCGACCAAGGGTGGATCGCCGTCACCGATACCGGCGCTGGTTCCCACCGTGACCGTGGCGTCGAACAGATACACCTGGCGGGGGTCGGTGGGGTGCGCGGGTGTGATGAAGATCCCGTCGTCGAAGAAAGTGCGATCCGGATTGGAGACGAGGTCCACCACCGTGGTTCCGGGAGCGTTCGCGTGGAACCGCCAGGTGCTCAACACGCCCGGACCGTCCAGCGACACGCCGCCACAGAGCAGAACGTGGGAGTAGGTCGCCGTCGAGTCGGTGAAGACGAGGTTCGTGAAGTTGTTCGGACAAGCGTCCGTCATCAGCGAACCTTCCTGGACCGATTCCAGCGAGAGGACAT
>JAGQHR010000963.1 GCA_020431745.1 Candidatus Eiseniibacteriota bacterium | reverse complement strand
AGCATGCCGAAGACGAGGCTGCGCCCGAACCCGTTCCGCAGTCCGACTCCGAGGCTGCGCGCGCAGGGAAGACTCCGTCGTCCACGGACAACGGGAGCGGTGAGGACGGGGGTGACCGCCGCGGTGCGGACGAACGGGCGAACGACGATGGTGCGGGTGACAACTCGGTCAACGACGTGGGCGCGGTGCGGATGCTGGAGACGCGCGATCGCCGACAGGAAGTGGTGGCTTGGGCGCGTCAGATCGATCGTTGGATCCGCCTGGACCGTGATCCCGTCGAGCGTGGAGCCATCGCCGTGCTCGTCCGCGACGTCGATCCGTATCGGGATCTCGTCCGCGAGATCTTCGGTCGCTACGAGATTCCCTATTTCCTGGACGAGCGGCGGAGCGTGCTGGCCCAGGTCCGAGTGCGGTTGCTGCTGGGATCGTTGGAAGTGATCGCGAGCGAGTGGCGGCGGGAGGCGGTGATCGCGCTCTTGCGCAATCCCGTCCTCGGGCACGCGCCCGCGGTCGTCGATCTGCTGGAAAACCTCTCGCTGGAGTACGGCCGCAACTACGAGCGGTGGTACGACGAGACTTGGTTCGAGTACTCCCATCCCCCGCGCGCCCGCTATCACGACACGCAGGACGATCTCCTGCCGGAAGTTCCGGACGAGAAGCAGCCGGACGACGCGGACGAGGAGGAGTCGGAGGTCGAACAGGACTACGAACCGGTCCGCGAGGAGGCCGAGGAGCAGCGGCGGGTCGGCCTGACCGAGCCGGCACGGAGGCGGACTTTGCTGCCCCTGGCGCGCCTGGAGCGGCGATGGCGCACCGAGTCGTGGACGGGGAAGCAAGCCGTGCGCGAGGTCCGGGCATTCCTGGATGGACTCGACGCACTGTCCGATCGTGATCGTCCGGATTCCGTTTCGTCGCCGCATGCGGAGTGGGACGACCGGGTGCGGCAGTCGTTGGAGGATCTGCTCGACGAGATGGAGCAGATCTGGAGCGACCTGCCGGTCACGGTGGAAGAGTTCGCACGCACGCTGCGCGAAGGTCTCCTCGCTCTCCGCCTCGGTGTGACGCCCATCCGCCAGGATCAGGTTCTGGTCGGAGACGTCCAACGCTCGCGCGTCCACGGGCTGCGGCGGGTGATCGTCGGCGGGGTCAACGACGGCGTCTTCCCGCGAGCCGTGGCCGATGATCCGGTGCTCGGTGAACGCGACCGGGCCGCGCTCGTGCAATTGGGTGTGCCGCTCGGTCCCACCGCAGAAGAGAGGCAGGAAGAGGAAGCCTATCTCTTCTATATCGCAATGACGCGCGCCTCGGAGCAGGTCGTCCTGACGTGGACCCGATTGGATCCGCACGGGAAGGAGACACCGCCATCCCCGTTGCTCGAAGAGCTGGTCGATGCCGTTCCGGGAATCGAACGTGCGGAGGAAGTGCTGTCCGACCCGGACGAGCTGGCTCTCGGCAAGGTTCAGACTCCGCGAGAGCTGGGGGGCAAGCTCCTCGCGCATCTGTCGAAGTTGTGGCACGAGCGGTCGCATGCCCGGGAAGCGGAGCGGCAGGATGCGGAGCGGCAGGATGCGGAGAGGCAGGAAGAGGATCGGCTCGTGGAAGCCGCGCTGGCGGTCGTGCATCCGGAGATGGAGCCCCGCGCGCTCCTGACGGAACCGATGGAGGCACCCGATCTGCTCTCGACGCCGACCGAGCCGTGGCCCAGGAACGAGGAGGGACACGGGCCGTCGTTCGTCAGGGAGAAGGGAGCGCCGGCACGAGAGCTTGCCCCGGAGCGCTCCCGGCTCGATCCGTCCATCGGGGTCGAGCGGTCCTTGTTGGAGGCGCAGCGCGAGT
>JAGQHR010000962.1 GCA_020431745.1 Candidatus Eiseniibacteriota bacterium | reverse complement strand
TCACCCATGCCGTCGCGGTCATCGAAGGTACTCCTTTGGCTAGACGAGACCGGATTCGCATGTCCCGGTCTCGTCGGCGCCGGCTCAGTGGGATACGACCAGCTTGCGAGTGACAGTGGCTCCCCGGGAGACGGCGCGTACAAAGTAGGTTCCGCTCGCCAATCGACTCGCATCGATGGAGATCGAGACCTGTTCTCCTTGCGCGGCGTTCTCGACCCGGCTCCAGTGCACGCGGCCCGCGACATCGATGAGCGTGATCTCCACCGGTCCCCGCGTGGGCGCGGAGAACTCGAGACGCCCGACCGACCGCAGCGGGTTCGGACTCACCGAGAGATCGAGGGCCGTCCCCTCCTCGGGTTCTCCGACGCCCGACGTCCCCGTGCTGTAGGCGAACTGCTGGCCGAAGATCTCGAACTCGTCCGGTCCGAAGACCCCGTTGTCGTCATCACCACGCCAGACGACGAGGACCTGATCCCATCCTGCGGACGCCACGGCAGGGTCGGTGGCATCGGAGAGCGGATCGCCGTCCACCCCCATGTCGCTGAGCCGGAAATCGTTGTCGCCAACCGCGGCTCCGGTCGCCGCGACCAGGCGCTGGGCGAAGATCTCCGATTCGCCGTCCACGTTCGGAGCGGTGTTGTCGTCCCCCTCCCAGACCACGAGATACTCGTCCACCGCGCGGTTGTAGGTCACCGCGGGCGCCTGGGCATCGTAGAGGGGATCTCCGTCAGGCCCCATGTCGCTGATCCGGAAGTCGTCGGTCCCGACTTGGGCACCGGCGGCGCTTAGCCGTTGACCGAAGATCTCCTTCTCGCCGGGAGCGAGCAGACCTCCGATGTCCTCCCCGTCCCAAACCACCAGGTATTCGTTGGCCAGGCTGTTGTAGGCGACGGCCGGATCGAACGCGTCGTAGGTGGCATCGCCGTCGTTGCCGGCGCTGCTGATCCGGAAGTCATTGGCCCCCATCTCGAGGCCGGAAGCGGTGACGAGCTGACCGTAGATCTCGAACTCTCCGGGGACGAGGAGTCCGGCATTGTCCTCCCCCGCGAACACTACGAGATAGCGATTGTCGACGGAGCTCCAGACGACCGCCGGAAGCACCGCCGAGTAGTCGATGATGCCGTTCGGGCCCATGTCGCTGATGCGGAAGTCGTTCGTTCCGATCTGGATTCCGCTCATCGAGAGCCGCTGGCCAAAGATCTCGAACTCGCCCTCGACGAGCGTTCCGGTGTTGTCGTCACCTTCCCAGACCACGAAGTACTCGTTGTCGGCAGCGTTGAAGGCGGTCGACGGGTTCAGCGCGGCGTAAAGAATGTTGCCGTCCGGACCCATGTCACTGATCCGGAAGTCATTGGTCCCGATCTCGGCACCGGTGGCTCCATCGAGCCGCTGGCCGAAGATCTCGAACTCGCCCGCGATCATTCCCGGAAGATTGTCCTCGCCGGACCAGACGACCAGGTACTCCCGGGCGACGGTGTTGTAGCAGACCGCCGGCTTTTGCGCATCCCATGCGGGATCGCCGTCCGGACCCATGTCGCTGATTCGGAAGTCGTTCGGACCGACCTCGTTTCCGGTGTTGGCGTCCACTCGTTGTCCGAAGATCTCCGTCTCTCCGTCCACCAGCGGGGCAATGTTGTCGTCGCCTTCCCATACCACCAGGTACTCGTTGGCGTCAGGGTTGTAGACGGTGGCGGGTTGCCGTCCGTCCCAATCGATATCGCCGTCGGGGCCCATGTCGCTGATCCGGAAGTCGTCGGCGCCGATCTCGTTCCCGTCGTCGCGGAGCCGTTGGCCGTAGATCTCGAACTCGTCTTCGCCGAGGCCGTTCAGGTCGGTGTCGGCGTG
>JAGQHR010000961.1 GCA_020431745.1 Candidatus Eiseniibacteriota bacterium | reverse complement strand
CCACCGCCGGCCCCGGAGGCAACAGACGGCGCGCCATGGGCCAGATCACGAACATCGACCCGATCCCGGCTGCGAACGGGAGCGCGCGAAACACCTGTTCGCTCTCTCCGAAGAAATGCACGAGGAGCTTGGTCGTCCAGAGCACGCCGAGGGGACAGGCCTGGTTCGAGTCAAGGGGATGCACCAGACCGGCGAACGAGCGGGAAACCACGTTCAGGGCGAGCATCGCCTCGTCCAACCAAAGCGCACGCGGCTCGAGAAAGAGACGCGTCCGGAGCACGATTCCGATCCCGACGAACACGAGCGCGAGGAGCCAGGCGCGCGTCACCCCGCGTTCGGAGCGCGGTTCTGCGGGGCGGGACCTGGCATTTTCGGGAAGGTCAGAGGCAGCTTCCATCGGAGCAAGATCGCATCGAAGGCATGGACTTCGCTACGGGGAATTCGATCCACGGACTTTCGACGCCGGCAGCCGCCTCGGCAGGCACGCGGCGCGACCAAGGAAGCCGTAAACAGCTAAGCTGCAGCATCTTAGCCGACAACTTGGCCAGGATACCGGACGCGCGGAGCGGCCGATGCCGCTGATGGACCCCGGTCCTGTCGGGAACGCGGTCCCAGGGTCGGAGTCAGGGCTGGGTTTCGCGGGCGGACCGGGAAAATGATGCCGTACCAATCGAATCCGAACGCATGCCCCCGGTCGCGACCGGAAAAGGTTGTGGTGTTTTTCCCCCAGGTACCCGATACTTCTATAAGTACGAACGACTGGACGTCCCAATATCGGACGATGCAGTGCGGCACATTGGAATCGCCGCAGGCTCCGCTCTTCCTCACGAGCCCCACCCTTTCGAATTCCCGGGGACGATTTTCAGGAGCCGAACGAAGCAACCACAGAAACCCCCACTCAAAGGAAGAGGTGGGGAGCAGGATAGGAGCATGTCTTTCGAATCGATGGGTCTCAGCCCTGAGATCCTCCAGGCCGTAAAAGAACTCGGCTACGAAACCCCCTCCCCCATTCAGCTGAAATCGATCCCCCACGCAATGACCGGCAAGGACCTGATGGCCTGCGCGCAGACGGGAACCGGCAAGACGGCCGCGTTCTCGCTTCCGATGCTGCATCGCCTGAGCCAGGCGCCGAAGGCCCCGCTGCGGGCCCTGGTCCTCGTGCCGACGCGGGAGCTCGCCATTCAGGTGAGCAAGAACATTCGCGACTACGCCAAGTACACGGGCATCGAGTCGACCGCGATCTTCGGAGGCGTCCCCTTCGAGCCGCAGACGATGATGCTGCGCCACGGCGTCGACATCCTGATCGCGACCCCCGGACGCCTCATCGACCACATGTGGCGCGGGAACATCGACTATCGGAACACCGAATTCCTGGTTCTCGACGAAGCGGACCGGATGCTCGACATGGGCTTCATCGACGCCGTCAAGGAGATCGTGCGCGAGATCCCGACCGAGCGGCAGACGATGCTCTTTTCCGCGACGTTGGGAGGCGAGATTCAGCGATTGTCGCGCGGGATTCTCCACGATCCGACCAAGGTCGAAGTTGCGCCCCCGGCGACCACCGTGGAAACGGTCGAGCAAAAGGTTCTTTTCGTCGAGCAGGACGAAAAGCGGCGCGTGCTGGAGCGCTTGATCCAGGAACACGACATGAAGCGGGCGATCATCTTCACCCGCACCAAGGTGGGTGCGACGAAGCTCGCCTACCAGCTGCGTGACCGCGGATACCGGGCGGCCCCCATCCACAGCGACCGCAGCCAGAGCGAGCGTGTCACCACGCTCGAGGCCTTCCGGGAAGGGAAGGTTCATCTTCTGGTCGCCACGGACATCGCCGCCCGCGGGATCGACGTC
>JAGQHR010000960.1 GCA_020431745.1 Candidatus Eiseniibacteriota bacterium | reverse complement strand
ACGGGATCGTGAGCGGGAGCTTCACCGGGGATTCTTCGTATTCCACGCGGCCCAGGCCCGGTCCCTGGGCTTGCTCGACCCGTTCTCGAGCCGAAGGAAGGGGCGGGGAGCCCGGTCGGAGAATGAGCCGGTCCAGCCGGGACATCGAACACCTGGCCGGGCGCATTGACTGCAGCCACGGTCAGGGTCCACTATGGTTGCGGTTCGGATCCCCCCTTCTTGGTGAACCAGTCCGTCGCATCGAGGCCGATGCGATCGTTCGAAACCGGGACTCCATCTCCAGGGTCGCCATATCCATAGGAGGGAACGATGGTCGCTTCCCGCGCTCTTCTTTCGTTTGCGTTGGTGGCATTCGCGTCCACATCCGCGTCCACCTTCGCGCATGCCAAGGAACCCGTCACCTTCAAACCGTTGCCCCTGGTCGGCGCCGAGGCAGCCAAAACCTCGGACGCCGATCGTCTCGACCGACCGATCCGCGCCACACGCGCCGGTGCCGACACCGTCTCCTACGGCGACATCGGCGTCGACGGATTCTCCATCTACGGCGATGTCTGGGACTGGGACGATCCCGCGGGGAGCGATCCCCTCATGGGGTGGTACGCGACGGACGTCACCAGCCAGCAGGTCGCGTACGGTCGCCGGATCACCCCGGACGACTGGGCCGGCCACGGCAATCTCGTCCCCGCACCGATTCTCTCCGGAACCGGCTCACTCTGGATCGGAGCGCTCGAAGACGAAGCCGGCGCGCTCTGCTGGTCCGGCGGTCTCGGCTATGGGAACGACTGGTGCCAGAAGATCGTCTCGCCCCCGCTCACGCTCACGAGCGCGGAGGACATCGCGCTCGGCTTCCGGTACTTCGCCGACAGCGAGGTGAACTTCGACTACACCAGGCTGATCCTGCGGCAGCTTCCCGGAGGATGGGAGGTTCCCATCTCCCCCGCGGACGGATTCAGCGGGAAGATCGGGCTCGCGACGGACTCTCCGGCGAGCCCGCCTCCGGGCGCGATCCACACGGCGCCCATCACCTTGGCGATGCTCGACGGATCGACCGAGTTCCAGATCGTCTTCGAGTTCGGATCCGACGGAGGCTGGTCCGACGAGGACGGTTCCTACGCGACCGACTTCGGACCGTTCGGGCTCGACGACGTGGACCTGACCGGCGGCACCGTCGCCTCGTTCGACTTCGAGGACGGAGAGCAGGCCTGGACGTTCGAGGCCTGCCAGATCGGCCCGGGGAGCTACTTCGGCCTCGGCAACGTCTCGGACTACGACCTGGTCGAGATCTGTGGCTGCGGTCTCGCCGACAACCTCATCGAGCTCCACGACGAGACCCAGGGCCATCCCGACGGACAGCGTGAGATGGCGCGCTCCAATCCTACCGACGTGCTCGACATGACCTCCCGATTGGCGGGCTCCCCGGGATCCCTCGAGATTTTCGCGGACTGGGATCAGTATTCCGCGCTGCCGCGGTCGGGCGGCACGTTCTATCGCCTGGGTTGGGACTACTATCCGTATGAGTGTCCGGAGAGCGGACACATCGGATGGTCCGGCCGGGTCGGCGGACCGACGTTCTTCTACGACGCCGGGCCCTCCTGCGAGCGGCACCGAGCGGTCGCGACCACGAACGGCGTGCCGCGGGACTGCGAGCGGGTGCGTTTCATCTTCGAGCTCTACGCATCCTGCGACGCGTTCGGGATCGCTCCTTCGGACTGCACGACGCCGGACAACTTCTCGCCCCTGTTGGACAACGTGCAGGTGCGCGGCACCAAGGTGCCCGGAGGGCCGAGGGTCGCGCTGGCCACCGGCACGCGCTACCAGGACGCATTCGCCCAGACCAACTACGCCGACCCGAAC
>JAGQHR010000959.1 GCA_020431745.1 Candidatus Eiseniibacteriota bacterium | reverse complement strand
CGAGGCGGGTCGCTTCTGCCAAGGCGATCCCATCGAATCGGAACTCGCCGAACTCACTGACTTTTGCCGGCTCCACGTCGGTCCGGTCCGCTACCTCGACCGAGCCCCCTGCCGGGAGCTCCGGAGCCTGCTTGGGGACGACGGTGCCGACGAGGTCGGTCCGGCCCCGGTCCGCGCCCGTGAGGAACGAGAGGGAGACGGAGTACTCCGGCGTCTCGTAGACGAGCAACCGGGGAGAAGCGGTAGCCGCACCACGGACGGCCGCTGATGGAACCAGGGAGTCCGCGACGAGCGTCGCCCAGACCTCGGCGGCCACGGCGCGGACGTTCTCGACCAGAGACCGAACCTTCCGTCCGGCGGCATCCTGGAGAATCGCGCTCCAGGTCCGGGCCATCAGTCCGGCTCCCGGCTCGGGGGCTCCCGCCACCAGGAGCGAATCGACCAGCGCCTCGGCATCGGTCCGCAATGCCGCGCAGGCGGAGCACGAGTCCAGATGAGTCCAGAACGCGGCGTCGTAAGGAATCCGTCCCTCCACGCGATCCAGAACCTGTTGCCAGTCGAAGTGTCCGTTTCCGCTCATTGCCGTCGCCCCTGTCTGGCTTCCACCCTCGCCCGTCTACGACTCTCGTTCCGCGCGATCGGGTGGCTCTGCTCCGATAGTGCCCAGGCGCCCCTGGTCTGATACAGAGGTGAGCACCTTCCGCAGTTTTTCGAGGCAGCGCGCCCGTGTGGGCCCGATGCTCCCGATCGGCATCGAGAGGCGCTGGGAGATCGCGTCGTAGCTCGGCTCGTCGGCGTGGAGGTAAAGGGCCTCGAGCAGGCTCCGGCACGGATCCCCAAGTCGCTCAAGGGATTCCCGGATCTGGAGCGACACCTCCAACCGATCCATGACCTCGTCGGCGCGGGGTTCGTGATCCGACATCCTGGCAAAGGGATCCTCATCCGCAGTGGGGGTAGCCTCGGAACGCCTCCGCTTGGCCAAATCGATCGCCGACCGGTAGGCGATGCTGTAAACCCAGGAGGAGAGGCGACCCGGGTCTCTCAGTTGTGCGATGGAGCGGTAGGCGATCAGACAAGTTGTCTGGAACACCTCGTCTCTCTCGCCGTCAGGCAGCCCGACCCGGCGACCGACCGCCAGGATCACGCGCCCCTGCTCCTTCATGAAGCGCTGCCACGCGACCGGATCCCCTCGCTGGAGGGCCTCGACATGGTCTCCCTGGCTGGAATCGCTCATCCGCAGGAGTATAGGCGGAGATTCTGGTATCATCACAGTCTCGCGTCCCCACTACAGAAAACGAGAGCGGAATCTCGTCGCGGCCCCTTCTCGAGGGCCGTGTGCGCCGGCCGGAAGCCCCGGGATCCGCGCGAACGCATCCGGAGTCGCAACGATATGAATCGAAACAAGTTAAGAAACATGTCCAACCTGCTCGCCCTGTGGGCGGCGGTGCTTCTCACCGCGATGGGTACGAGCGCAACAACTGCAACGGGAACAGGCATTTACGAAGATGGACAGGTCGTCGTGAAGCTCAACCCGGGCCATACCATCGAAGAGGTCAACGGGAACTGGGGCACGACGACGATCGACGCATTCCCCGAGGGCAACCTCTACTTGCTGGACGCCACCGGTCTGGGTGACGTCGAGGCCCTGGCCATCCAGATGGCGACGGATCCGGCCGTGCTCGAAGCCGAGGCGAACTACTTCCAGGACACTCCCGAAGGTGTGCGCTACATGCTGGTCGATGCCATCGGCGGAAGCTACGTCGACTACGAGGACCAGGAGATCACCGCGCGGATCGGCCTGGATCAGGCTCTCGCGCATGCCACCGGATTCGGCGTCACGGTCGCCGTGCTCGA
>JAGQHR010000958.1 GCA_020431745.1 Candidatus Eiseniibacteriota bacterium | reverse complement strand
CAACTGATCCGACGCCGCCCGGCGTGCGAGCTCCGCGGCCTGAGCCTCGGTTCCGAGTAGAACGGTAGCGTCGGGAAAGGCCCGGGCAGCCGTTTGAATCTCGTCGCGCGTGCCCGGAAGCCGCGGCAGGCGGTCGAAACCGAGGCGCTGCGTCGGGTCCGCGGTTCGCAATACCGGTTCCGATTCCTCCTCATTGGCCTCATTCGCTCGCTCGTCGTCGGACGCGGTCGACGGCCGCGTCGTGGCGACGGTCTCGGCGGCCATCGCTCGCGCATGTGCTTCCCGGAACGGAGGGTCGCCGACGAACAACGCGCGTTCGAACCGCGATGGGTACGATCGCTCCTGGAGTCGGACGAACGCTGTGCACGAGGGAGAATAGGAGATGCCGAATCGTTCCAGGAGTCGCGCTCCCCGTGAATCGAGCAGAACTTCGAGCGGGAGCCCATAGAGAGATCGGCTCGGCACGACGATCAGCTGGTCGATTCCGGTGAGGAGCGGGTCGAGCGGCGCGAGCCAGAAGTCCCAGACGCTTCGGCAGAGGATGTCGATCTCGTCTTCGTGAGCCGGGCCGAGCGGACGGTGTGCCTCCTCCCGCAGTCGATCTCGGAGCTCGGCCGCAGTTGCATAGCCACGATCATCGATCCCGTCGGGGAGCGGCACCCAATGCGCCGGGCCACGGGCTCGCACCACGCAGCCCCAACCCTTCCGAGTTCGAGTGGGTCCTCCGTGGCGCGCCTCCACCCAGGACAGGACCGCGGCGTCGGGTGCCAGAGCGGCCTGCAGCTGCTCCACGGTGGCGACCTCGTCGATCGCCGAGATCAATGGAGTGGTTCGACGGTGGAGGTCGGCCCGCTCGGCCTCCAGATCGAGCTTCCGGAGAGTGAGCCGTGACTTGGTGACGGCATCGACCGCAACCTCGATCTGGGTTTCCAACCGTGCTAGCTCCATCGTCAGGCGTTGCTCGGTAACGGTGGCGGAGTCTTCATCCGTGGACGACGTCGCAGGCGTTTCCGTATCCGCCCGCCCGACATCCCTCGTCGGGGTGGCCGCGGCAAGAAGCTCGAGGATCGAGCGCCCCGTCATTTTCTCCTTCGACACCCAAGCCTCCTCGAAGTGTCCGAGGTCGAGTTGGGCAAGAGTGAGTCGGGCGTACGGCTCCGCCAACGCTGTCGCCCGAGCGACGCCTGGGCGAACCTGCCGTCGATAGGTCTCGAAGTGGACCACGGCTTCCTGGAGCACGCCGAGTGCCTCGGCGACACGTCCTCGCTCCTGCAACAGGTCGGCTAGGTCGTAACGCAATGTCAGATGCAGGACGTATCCCCACGTATCGCGCACGCGCCCCAGACCTCGACGCAGAATCGTCTCGGCGGCTTCGGTGTCGCCCTGGGCCCACGCCAGTCGAGCCCGTAGCTGATCGTGGTAGGCCGCCGCATCGTGATCCGCACCGAGCTTCTCTTCGTGGAGACGGCATCCCTCTTCCAGAAAGGCGGCGGCTTCTGGGAGGTCGGACGACTCGATGAGAATGTGGGCGAGCTTGATTGCGAAGTACCCGGCGTCGGCGATCTGTCCCGGTTTCCCCAACGTCGCTTTGTAGCCAGTTTCGGCGACGAGGTGCGCTGTCGCCCAGTCCTCCCGGCGCTCATGGAGAAGGACCTGCGCGCGGAGACAACCGACGAAGCCCTCGGGATGGCTCTCCCGGTGTCGGGACGCGGCGACCGTTGCTCGTTCCAGGAGCAGGATTCCCGTAGGATCGCCCCGAGCAATCAGGAACCGGGCCAGATCCGTCAGGTTCCGGACCGTCTGCCAGTGATCCTCCCCGAACGTCTTGAACGCGACCGCGTAGGCCGCGCGATA
>JAGQHR010000957.1 GCA_020431745.1 Candidatus Eiseniibacteriota bacterium | reverse complement strand
TGCCGTCTCCGATCCGGGCCAGGGCGATGCCCTGCAGACAAAGCGAGAAGAACAGAGCTACGGCGAACGAGGTGAGTGGTTGGCGGGGCACCCGGGATCCTCTCAGAGCGATTCCTGGCGCGGGCAGCTTCCCCATTCGGCTTCCTCCCATCCGGTCCACCCCGGCCCGCGATCTCGCTCGCGATGATACCCGGAGAGGCGGGAATCCGCCACACCGGCGGGCAACCGGGAAGGGCGGCCCCCGGGTTGGTTCCATGGGACTCGACCGTGTGGGCCGCCGGGCGCCGAACCTGCCGGGCCGGCGTTCCCCGCGGTGCACGTGGAACGTGCGCGTGGAAATTGCGCGCGGATCAGGGGCCGGGCGATATCGGTTCATGCATTCCGTTCGGGTTCCACGAGAGCGGGTGGCGTAAACTTTGCGGCGTGCACGGGGAACCCACGACATCGCGCGGCGGATGGAACCGCGTTATCGCCCATGTCGACATGGATGCCTTCTACGCGTCGATCGAAATCCGCGACGACCCGTCCCTGGCCGGCAAGCCGGTCGTGGTCGGTGGCGGGGCCGATACTCGTGGGGTGGTGAGTGCCGCGTCCTACGAGGCCCGGGTCTTCGGAGTCCATTCGGCGATGCCGATGGCGCAGGCGGTGCGTCTCTGTCCCGACTTGATCCGGATTCCCGTCGATATGGCGAAGTACCAAGCGGTCTCTCGGCAGATCATGGAGATTCTGCGGTCGTTCTCTCCATGCATCGAGCCGCTCTCGCTGGACGAAGCGTTTCTCGATCTCACCGGATGCGAGTATGTCTTCGGGCCGCCCGAACGAATCGCCCGTCGCATCAAGGAGACGATCCGCGAGCGCACCGCTTTGACGGCCTCGGTCGGCGTCGCGCCTGTCAAGTTCGTCGCGAAGATTGCGTCCGACCTGGAAAAGCCCGATGGGTTGGTGATCGTCGAGCCGGAGCGCCTGGTGCCGTTCCTGTTGCCGTTGCCGATCACGCGGCTCTGGGGAGTGGGGCCGCGCACCAAGGACGCCCTGACGGCGATCGGGATCCGCACCATCGGACAGCTCGCGCGGACGGAGGTTCGGCGGCTCCAGGCTCGCTTCGGCATTCACGGCGAACATCTGCATCGGCTGGCTCACGGCCTCGACGAGCGCGATGTCGTGCCCGACTGGGACGCCAAGTCCTACAGCCATGAGGAGACCTTCGCCCGCGATCAGGAAGAGCCGGAGCTGCTCTACGCGGTCCTGCTCGACCAGTCGGTGCGGGTCGCCCGTCGCCTCCGTCGCGATGGCGTCGTCGGTCGCACCGTCCAGCTCAAGCTGCGGTATCCCGACTTCACGACCCTGACCCGCCAGCGAGCGTTGAGCGGCGCGACGAGCGACGAGGACCGCATCTACGAGACTTCCCGGCAGCTCTTCGATCACGTGTGGACGCGGCAGCCGGTTCGCCTGCTGGGGGTCGGGGTATCGGCCATCCAGCCCGACGGAGGCGAAGCGTTCGATCTCTTCACGCCCGCGGAGTGCGTCGATCGTCGGCGCCGGCTCTCCGAGACCGTCGATCGCATCGAAGATCGCTTCGGTCGGGGCAAGATGGTCCGGGCGCGCACGCTGCGCAAGCGGGGCGTGCGTGGAACGGGCTCGCCATCGGATCGACCCGTCGAGGAGTGATCTCGGTTCCGGGCCGCGGCTAAGGACGCACCTCTTCCAAGCCATCGCGGAAGGACGCTTGGAACGCTTCGGGAATCGCCTCGCGCCAACGCCATTCGCTTCGGAGCGCGCGCACGGCGGGGTCGAGATCGGGATCCCGCCACGCGTCCGCAGCGGCGGTGCCGGCGGCTCGGTAGAGCGCGGACGCCT
>JAGQHR010000095.1 GCA_020431745.1 Candidatus Eiseniibacteriota bacterium | reverse complement strand
CACCGGATGCGTCTCGGCCCCCAGGATGGGTTCGTCTATGTCACCTCGCTGACCGTGGTCCAGCGGCTGAGCCTGGAAACGGGCCGACTCGTCGACAACTTCATCGACGGAGTGCTCGAAGGCGCCCAGACCTTCGTCGATTTCCTCTTCGAGCCTTCCGGAGATCTGCTCGTGCTCGACAACGTGACCGCGAACATCCGTCGCTACCGCGGCAGCGACGGCACCTACCAGGGACAGTTCGCGAACGTCGGCGCCACCGGCATGACATCGCCCAAGGCGATGGAGTACGGTCCGGACGGACGCATCTACGTGGTCGGCAGCGGCGCCTTGGGCAACACGATCCAGGTGTTCCGCGCAACGGATGGCGCCCCGGAGGGCAGCTTCATCCAACCGGGATCGGGCGGCCTCACCCGTGGACAGGGCATGCTCTTCCACGCGGACGGATCCCTCTATGTCTCCAATGGCGGGGACAACAGCGTGCTCCGCTACTCCGCGACCACCGGCTCATTCCTCGGGGCATTCGTAGACCCCGGCAGCGGCGGTCTGCAGAACCCACATGGCCTGGCCTTCGGCCCCGACGGTCATCTCTACGTCGCTTCCAGAAGCACGCATTCCGTGAAGCGCTACGACGGATCCTCCGGGGCGTACTTGGGTGACGCGATCTCCCCCGGAGCCGGCGGCTCTCCCGGATCGGGCGGTCTGATCGCCCCCGCGGGGTTGCTTTTCGTCCCTGCCGCACCCGCCGAGGTCGCGGACGACGGGCCGGACGCGGCGCCGCTGCGAGTTTCGACGAGTCCGAATCCATTCCCCGCAGGCGTCGTCTTCACGATGGATCTGGGTCGAGCCGAAACGGTCACGATCGACATCATCGACGTACGCGGACGGAGGGTGCGGAGGATTGCGAGTCGTTTGTTGGGACCGGGACGTCAATCCCTGCATTGGGACGGTGCTCGTGACGATGGAAAGGTGGCCGGCGCGGGCGTCTACTACTACCGAGCGCATGCCGGACAGAGCGAGGCGTCGGGGACGATCGTGCGGTCCCGCTGAGTCGGGATTGCGTCAGGCGCCGGCATCTCGAGGGCCGGGCCATCTCTTCCCCTCCTGCACGGCAATCGAACGGCACCCTGGGAGGCTCCGATGACACACCGCGTCCGGCTCAGAGGCCGACTGACACGCTGGCCTCATCCTCGTCACGCTGTAGCTCCGGGACCCGGAACCCCAGGAGTCCCGGCACGATCAAGGCTCCGGCGGTGATCGCTACGGCGGCAGGCACGCTCGAGACCACCACCAGCCATCCTCCGAGGACACCTCCTGCGGGCAGGGTCCCCTGCATCATCGTGCGCAGAAGCGCGAAGACCCGCCCTCGCATCTCGCCGGGAATGATCCGCATGCGCAAGGTCTGGGCCCAGATGGTCAGCGGGCCGGTGAAGAGGCCGTAAAGGGCCAGCGCAGCGGCGACGAGCACGACCTGATCTGCCGGCAGGAGCACCGCGATCGACACCCCACCGAGAACGAGCGCCAGGCAGATCGCTCGCCCGAATGTCACGGGAAGCGTGATCGCACCCGACACCAGGGCGCTTGCGACTTCGCCGGCCCCGATCACCCCCAGGAGGAGCCCGTACAGCTCCGCTCCGCCGCCGAGCGTGCGGTCGGCCAGGATGGGAAGCCAAACCGACATCAGCCCGCTGCCGATGTTCACGACCATATACATCAACGTGGTGGATCGCAGGATCGGGCTGCGGAACACGAAGCCAGCCGCGTCCCGGATCGATACCGTGCTCCTCCGGGCGGAAGGTCCTCCCGCTTCGATCGTGGAAGGACGCAGCGACGGGACCCCAGCCAACGCAACGACGAAGCACGCGTAGGTGACAGCGTCGACCAGCAGCACGTTGGGCGCGCCGAACGCCCCGGCGAGCAGACCGGCCAAAGGAGGGCCGGCTACGCTACCGATCGTGAAGCTCAACATTTCGAGCGCGTTCGCCGTTGGCAAGAGCTCCTGCGGAACGAGCTGCGGGATGACCGTCGGCCCTCCCGCCAGGCTGATCATGAAGAGACTTCCGTAGACCGCCGCTACGACATACGCATGCCAGAGCTCCAGCGCACCCGCGACGTAGAGGATAGGGACCGTGGCCACGATGACGCCCCGGAGTGCATTGTCGATCTGCAGAACCTGACGTCGGTCGAACCGGTCCAAGAGCCAGCCGGCAAGAACGCCACCGAAAATGACGGGACCCGAGTACGCCAGCGTCAAGAGCGCGAGAGCCTCCGCAGACTTGGTGGTCTCCCAGACCCACCAGGTGAGCGCGACACGAGTCATTCCGTCCCCGAACGAGGACAGGGTGAATCCGACCCAAAAACGCCGGAACGCCGGTAGGGCGAGCGTCTGCCGATAGCGATCGAGATCTAGAGATCGAGACAATGCCTTCTCTCCTCGGTTTGGGGAATCAGCCCGGCGCTCATAGTTAGATTACTATCTAACTAGATCGAAATCCACTAAAACTGGATATCGCCACCGCAGGGGACAAACCTCGCCAAAGCGTTGCAGGATTTGTGATTGTCAGGCATGGAACGAGCCAGGTATCCTGATCGACGTAGTTAGATGTCGATCAAACACCCGCGATCCATCGCGCGCGGCGAAATGTGGAGCCCCACAACGGCATGCCCACGACCGAGCTCCAGCTCCGCAGCCGATTCGAGTTCACGCGTGGACTTCGGTTCGAGCTGGCGTATTCGTTGGACGTGTTGCTCCGAGATGACGCCGGCTCTCTCGCCGCTTGGAGCGCCGATGCAGCGTCCCGCGTGCCCCCGGCATTGCGGGAGGACCTGGAATGGTTCGGCAATGCGCCGCGCTTTTGGATCATCGTCGGAGACGCGCTCGAAGATGCCTGGCCGGGGGAGGATGTCGACGCGCTCGTGAGCGCCTACGAAGCGCTGCCGCCAGCCCGGTTGATTCACAGCGTCATCAAAGGAGCGATCCACGACTCCGATCTCAGCCGTCGGATCGCTTCCCGAGAACTCGATCTCGTGGACGCGATCAGCGCTCTACCCGCAAAGAAAAGGGAGTGGTTGGAGCACATCGGTCTCTACCCGCCCGATCGGACGCACCCCTTGATCACGGCCCTGTCGCGCTGCATCGAAGATCCCACCATGGCGCGCAGCCGGATCGCTCGAGTGATGCGCCAGCATTGGGAGTACGTCTTCGCGCCGACATGGCAAGCCGCCGGACACGCCCTCTCACGATCTCTCGAGGAAAAGCGTCGTCTCTTCGAGGCCACGTCTCTGGAGGAGTTCTTCCGTTTGGCCCTCATCCGCATCGAGAACGTTCCGGATCGCCGTGAGCTACGCGCGCTTCGCGGCGGATTCCGGCTGTCGTACGACGACGTAAGCGTCGTCTACATCGTGCCCTCGATCTTCAATCAGGGCCGCTATTGGACGGCATTCTCGGCGGAGACGGGATACTCCGTTTTCGTACCGTACTTCGACCCTGCCATCACGCCCTCCATCTCCACGGAACCGCACGAGGAGATCGATGTCGCACTCGTCTTTCGCGCCTTGGGAGATCCCACGAGATTCGCGCTCGCGTCGATGATCGCGAAGCGTCCCATGAGCTCGACGGAGCTCGCCGACGCCCTCGGCGTGTCTCGCCCCACGATCTCCCATCACGTCGTCCTGCTGAGGGAGGCGGGACTCATCGACGAGAGACCTCGCGGGGGATCGACGTACCTCTCGCTGCGCCGCGAGCTCATGGCCCGGCTTTCGTCACTGGCCGAGGCTCGCTTCTTCGACGAAGACGATCCCCATGCATGAGTGTCGGCCCCTCCCGCAAGGATCCGCTCGCTAGCGGATTCGCTGGACCGTCCCGCCGAACGTGCCTTCCGGCGAGGATACGCGGTAGTAGAACGTCCCCTGTGGAAGAACCCCTGCCGATCCGCCATCCCGCCACGTCGCATCGTGTCGTCCCGGACCGAGGACACCATCGACCACACGAGCGACTTCCCGGCCTTGCACATCGTGAATCGTGACCCGGACCGGCATCGTCCGATCCACGGACAACGAGATGGTCGCCGTCGTGGCGAACGGGTTGGGATGCACCGAGACGACCCGCACCCCATTCACCCGCATCGACTCATCCAAAGAAGGTGCGCTGGCGGGCGATCCGAGATCGATGCGACGGAGCAGCATGGGCGCGGTATCACTGGGATTCTTCGCGTCCACGACATCGTTCACATACAGGTAGCGCCCAGTGGGATCCGGCACGACGTCGTTGGGCAGGGAAAAGGTCGCCTCTGACAGCGGGCCGTCATCGTTGCCCGCCAGACCTGACCCCGCGAGCAGGGAAACTGCACCCTCCAGCGTCACCGTGAAGATCCTGTTCCCGCCTCGTGACGCCACGTAGAGCAACCCGTCGTAGTAGACCACGTGACCGTTGTTTCCTCCGGGAACGACCGCCAAGATGCTCAGGCTTCCTGTCGGCGTGATCTTTATCAGGCTGCCGTTGTTGAAATTCGAGACGTACAGGTTGCCAGTGTCGTCGCGAGTGATCCCGTTCGGACACTGAAAGACGGGGCTGGTGGCAAAGACGGACGACGTCCCGTCGGGGGCGATCTTCTGGATCGATCCCGATCCGCAGTTGCAGACGTACAGAGTGTCCCCGTCATCGATCGTGATCCCCACCGGGGCAGAGAGACCGCTCGCGAACGGCGTCACCGTGCCGTCGGGTGCGATCTTGTCGATCCGCCCGGCGTTGATGTTGGACTGAAAGAGATTGCCGTGCGAGTCGAAGTCGTTTCCCGAGGCGCCGTCGAAGCCCGATGCGAAAACGCTCACGTCTCCCTCGGGGGTCACCTTGAAGACGCGTGTCCCGTGGCCGCTGAGATTCGGGCCGAAGTCCCCCATGAAGACATTGCCCTGGGCATCGACGGCCAACCCACCGGTCCCTCCGTCGATCACGGATGTCACCGTCGACACCTCCTGACCGTGGGCGTGCGTTGCGATGAGACCCGTGGCGACAAGCAAGGCCAGGGCGTTGATGAAGCGTGGCATGGCGGTTCCCTTTCGATGTGGATCTCCCCGGCACCTCCCCCACGCGATCCGCGGGTACCGCCCCCTAGCCCTCGCGCCACCGAACCTGGACATCGCACTACGGGGACGCCATGACGACCGCGCGTCCGTCCCGCAGGCCCGGGGACTCGAGAGAGTGAGCCGTTCGGGTGTCACCGTCGTCCTCGACCCCTAGGAGGTGCGTCGCTACCTCACGCGGCATCGTCATCGAGACGATCTTCATTGAACGGAGGTGAGCGGCCTTCCCGTCGTTTCTGATACACTGAACCTGGCCGGGGTTGGTCAACCCGAGATGCACCCACGGAGGCATCCATGCCCGGCACGCTCCCAGGCCCGCATTTCCTCGGCCCGCAGCGATCTCGAGAAACGACGATCCTTTCCTCACCTCGAAGAGCAGCCGGCTCTCCGGATCCCCTCCATGCATCGCACCGCTCCCGGTTTCCCTGGAGCCGGGGTCATTGGTCGTGTGTTCTTCGGTCGTGTTTTCTTCCGGCGGCCCCGGTATGCGCATTCGTCCTGGGGGCCGGGGCATGCCTCGGACTAGGAAGCACCACTAGCCAAGCCGCCTCCCATTGGTCACAAACCTATGGCGGCCCCTCGACCTACGACCAACCACTCGCGCTGCAGGAGCTGGGGGACGGCTCGATTCTCATCGGCGGCGTGACCGATTCCTACGGAACGCAGACGGGAGACGCGTGGCGCATCCGCATTGACGGAGACGGCGCAGTGCTCGAACAGCAGGTCTACGGAAACGCGCTTCCCGGCGGGGCTGCGGATATCGCATTCGACCAAGACGGTTCGATGGTCGTGGTCGGGGCCCACACTCTCGACGTGTTCACGGATCGGGACGCGTGGATTCACAAGGTTACCCCCGACGGAGCCCTCGACTGGGCATGGAGCTTCGACGCGGATCCCGGCCTCCATTCGTTTTTCGCGGTGACGCCCGTTTCCACCGGTGGCTACGTCGCCGTCGGCTCGACCGCGGTCGGCACCGGTCCTCCGATCTATGCCTGGGTCGTCCGGATGGATCAGGACGGCGACGTGGTGTGGCAGAACCGCTACCACGGCGGCGTCGCCGAGTTCGCCACCTGTGTCGTCGAGACGCCCGAGGACGGCGGATTCGCGGTCGCGGGATGGACCACCTCCTCGGGGGCCGGCAGCACCGACGTCTGGCTGCTCAAGCTCAGCAGCACGGGCGCGATCCAATGGCAGAAGACCTACGGTGGATTCGATCAGGAAGAAGCGACCGGACTCATCCAGACGGCAGACGGCGGATACGCGATCTCCGCCTTCTCCGACACCTTCCCCGGATCCAGCCACGGGCCCTGGGTCCTACGATTGGACAGTAGTGGCAACCTGCTCTGGCACGCGGTGATGGGCGACGAGTGGGGCGACTTCCAGGACGTCGTGCAATGTGCCGACGGCAACCTCGTCGCGACCGGTCGCATCTCCGGTCCCTCGTCGAACGACCTCTGGATGGTGAAGCTGCGGGATTCGGACGGGACTGTCCTTTGGCAGAAGGCGTACGAGGGAACGCAGGGCGACTGGGGCTCGCGCACGATCGAGCTCGGCAACGGCGATCTCCTCGTGTCCGGCGTCTGGGCCTGGGGATTCGCGGACGAGGACCTCTGGATCCAGCGGACGAGCGGTACGGGCGACATCTCTTCCTGCGGACTCGTTCGCGAGACCGAGGTAGCTGCGCGCTCGCCGTTGATCACCGTCGCACCCGCCATCACGCTTCCTTCGACGCCCGCTCCGGTGCCGGAAGCCGTCGCGTTCGTGACGAACGGCTCGACGCTGACGATCGACGAGAAGTGTCGCGCGACCGCCAGCTCCTCCGACGGCGATCCCATCGACCTGGACTACGCGATGACCGTGCATCCCAATCCCGTTCGCGAAGCCGCCACGATCGCGTTCTCGCTGACGGCTCCCGAAGGAATCACGATCGCGGTTCACGACGTTCGCGGACGTCTCGTCGCGACCATCGCGGACGGGTTCTTCGGAGCGGGGCACCACGAGATCCAATGGGATCGTCCGCGGACCGTACCCGCGGGCACCTACTGGATCAGCGCGCGGTCGGAAAGAGGCCGAGCGGCGACCCGGGCCGTCCTGCTGGATTGATCCGGGTTCGCTCGCATCAGCCGATCACTGACGAGTCCTGGCCTCATACCATGAGGGTCCGCCGGTCCTCACTACGGGTCAATGTCTTGGATGCCCGGGGGATTGCCTCCGGCTCCGACCGCGCGCTACCATCTTCGACGTACGGTTACGCAGGTCACCGGCCGACCTCCCCCCTCGTCAGCGGCCCCGAGAGCGAGATTCGTTCGGGAGGAACCATGTCCAAACTGCACCCCATGTTTGCGTTCGGACTCTGTCTGGCGTTGCTCGGTTGCTCGTCTTCAACTCAGCCCGAGAGCGCCGCGTCCGCGCCACCGTCCGAAGAAGCTCAGACGCTCGCGCTGTATCTCACCGGCGACCTCTACCCTCCGGCTGAGCTATCGGCCCAACTCGACAACGAGCTCGCCGCGATTCGAACCCGTTTCCGCGACCAGTTCCCCATGCTCGAATCGATCCACTTCCAGCTCCAGGTGGCGAACGAGCTCATCCTCCGTTTCGATCCCGAGACGGCTGCTTCGATCCAGGCGGGCGAGTATCACGGGTGGGACGATCTCAACAAGAGATACCCCGCGGACGTCGTCCTCAGCTACGGATTCGAGCGGTTCCGTACCCTGTCGCTGCGTTTCCGGGCGTTGCTCAATCCCCGCCGCTTGGTCGGGACCTATCGATCCCTTCCCGGACTCGAGCACGCAGGCACCAACGGCCAGTTCAACTTCGTCTCGCATCTGTATCCACGAGCGACGGACCGCGGAATGACCTATCTGTTTCAGTCCGGCTGGGGGGACTGCCCCGCGGGCTGCATCTTCAACGAGTATTGGTACTTCACGGTGGAAGACGGCGAAGTGGAGTTCGTCTTCCACGCCCGGCCGGAGAATCCGACTCCGGAGCGCTGGAACGAAGCACGTCGCAACATCGAGGAGTACGAGGCGTTCTACGACCAGCCTCAGCGGACCGACTCACCTCGATTCGTCACTCTTGGTGACTGACGGAGTGAGATTGCGATGGTGCAGATTCAGTCCCGTGCGCGTCTTCTTGATGTCCTCGGGCTCATCTGTCTCGCTGGGCTGACCTTCGGGCCGGCCCAGCAGGTTGAGTCTCCAGGCCGATGATCTTGCTTCTAGCGTAGCCTAAGGCTGCCCCCTCCCGTTCCTGTACACTGAGCCCATGCTGACGCCGGAACAGATGGCAGCGATGCGAAAGGTCCTGCCGGCGACCGCCTCCCTGTCCTCGCGACTGTTGGCCGAGTTGACACGCTACGGCCGCTTCGTGGAGTTCGACCGCGGCACTACGCTGTTCGATGACGGGGACGCCTGTGCCGCGCTGCTGGTCGTCACCGAGGGACGCGCCCGCGTCAGCA
>JAGQHR010000956.1 GCA_020431745.1 Candidatus Eiseniibacteriota bacterium | reverse complement strand
TCGATCCCTCAACTCATTTATGGACAGATATTTATGGTATTCATGAGCCTGACTGTGAGACCTGGCACGGTCAGTGTTCTGCGATTTCCGTGCCGAGAAGACGACGGAGGAAGGCAGGGCATGTCCAGGAGTACCCCCCCGCGCATGGGATCAGCTGAGCGATCGAGTTGGTGCCGTTACCTCGCGCTGCCTCTGGCCCTGGTGCCTTTCCTTCTCGTGCCCTTCCTTATGATCGCCCCGTGGGCGACCGTCCTTGGTCAGATGTCGGATCCTCCGGCGACCCCGGAATCGTCCTCCTGGTCCGAGAGTGTTCCTCGGGATCCCGCTCTGGAGTCGTTCGTCTCCGATGTCCTGACCTCCAATCCGGACCTCGCCGTGGCCCGGAGCGCGGCGGGCGCGGCTCGCGCCCGGGCTCGGCAGGCGGGCGCGCTTCCCGACCCGAAGCTGGGTGGCACTGGATACCTGATGCGCCCCCAGACCCGCACCGGACCCGTCACGGGAATGGTCACGTTGTCCCAACAGCTGCCCTGGTTCGGGAAGCGTGGGTTGCGGGGCGATGCCGCGAAAGCCGAGGCGGACGCGCAAGCGGCGCGGGCCGATGCGATGGAAGTTCACCTCGTGGCCGAGGCCCGCCGTCTGTACTACGAGCTCTGCTTCGTCGACGCGCAGGCATCCTTGGTCGGCGAAGACGTCGCGACGCTCGAGCACTACGAAGAAGTCGCGCGGGCGCGTTACGCCTCCGGGCGCGGTCTCGAACAGGGCGTCGTGAAGGTGCAGGCGGAGATCACCCGTGCCCAGGCGCGTCTCCTCGACATCAGCGCGCAGCGAGCGAGCATGCAGGCCCGTCTCAACGCGCTTCGGGATCGTCCGGCCGACGCGGAGATCGCCGTCGGGCCGGTGCCGCGAGCAACGCAGCCATCGCTCGATGCCGCCCGGCTCAGGGCCGAAGCACAGTCCTCCCGCCCCGAAGTCTGGGAAGCCGAAGCGGGAGTCGAGCGCAGCCAGACGCTGACCCGACTGGCCCATAAGAACTATCTGCCGGACGTCACCATCGGTTTGACCTACACGTTCGTCGGCGAACGTGACGATCCCGCGGGTCGCGCCAGTCCCCCGACGGGAAACGGGGACGACGACTTCGGGATCACCGCGGGAATCAATCTTCCGATCTGGCGTGGACGTCTGGCCGCGGAGGTCGAAGAAGCCGCGGAAGGTGAGGCGAAGTCGCGCGAGGCGGAGCGGGCCGCTCGCACCGGGATCGATCGGGAGGTGGGAGATCTTCTGGCCCGTGTCCCTCTGATCTGGGAACGCGTCCGTCTGATGGACGGCGTGCTCACCGTGCAGGCCGATCAGGCGCTCCGATCCGCAGAATCCGCCTACGAGGCTGGGACCGCCAACGCGCTCGATCTCCTCGATGCCGAGCGGGTGCGGGTGGAAGCACGAATCGCCGCGGAAAGAGCTCGCACCGACTATGTCATCGCGCTTTCCGACCTGGAGGCGTCGTTGGGCCGAAGGCCGGAAACCATCCCTCCGCGCTCGAGCGGAGAGGGGAGGTGAAACCGTGACTGAACGTTCGAACACTCCCGGTGCGGATCGCGACGGTGGTGCTTCGGCCCCCGCGCGTCGTGGGGCGAGCTCCGGAGCCATCCGCACGATCCTCTGGTCGGTCGGCATCCTGGCAGGTGTGCTGCTGCTGGGCGATCCGTTCGATCTCCATCGAGTCGACGAGCATCTCTACCAGGCGATCGGGATCGGGCACGCGATGGGGAAGGGGGACTCCGAGTCGCAGGCGCCGCAGCTCTGGACGTGTCCGATGCATCCCCAGATTCTTCAGAAGGAGCCCGGATCCTGCCCGATCTGCAAAA
>JAGQHR010000955.1 GCA_020431745.1 Candidatus Eiseniibacteriota bacterium | reverse complement strand
CGATCGTGCCATCTCCTGGCTGCCGAGGCGCGCCGCGCCCGCTCGCGCCCTGTCGCCACGGTCACCGGCAACCCCGGGGTCGGAGCGTTCGTCGGCCCCGACCGCCGTCTCGGAATGATCCTGGTCGAGATAGACGGCCGCGGTCCGCTGTGCCATCCGCCGTGCCGTGAACTCCCGCTCGTACCGGGCCCGGCCGGCCGCAGCGATTCGGCCGCGCAACGCATCGTCCTCACCCAGGCGCTGAATCGCCCCGCTCAGCGCGGCGGTGTCTCCCGGAGGGACCAGCCAACCGGACTCCCCGTGTCGCAGCATCTCCGGCAACCCGAACACGGCACTCGCGATCACGGCCGTCCCACCCGCCATCGCCTCCAACACGGTCAGGGGCATCGTCTCGATGAACGACGGGAGCACGAAGAGATCGAAGGCCTGCGGAAGGCTCGCCGCGTCGGCGCGCCGACCTGCAAAATGAACCCGAGATTCGATTCCGAGCGAACGTGCGAGAGCCTGCAAGGTCTCCTGATCCTCTCCTTCCCCGACCAGGACCAAGCGAAAGCGCTCGGGCAGGTCAGCCAGCGCGCGCAGGAGGACGGCCTGCCCCTTGCGCTCGGTCAGACGCGCGACGTTGCCGAGCAGGCAGTCCGTCGGTCCAACACCCCACTTCCCGCGTAGCAAGGACCGGGCCTCCGGATCCAGAGATGGGGGAGGCTCGACGCCGTTGGGGATGGTGTAGACCTTTTCCGGATCGACTCCGTGCCGGTGCACCAAGAGCGGTCGATTGCACTCCGCGATCGCGATCGCGGCATCGACCCATTGCGTGAAGAAGAACTTCACGGGAAACCGTCGATACTTGCGGTCGATCATAGGCAGGTGTTCGGTCGTGACGACCCGCCGGTAACCGCAGTGCTTTGCGGCCCAGGCCCAGGTCGAGAGGCCACCGTCGTACGCGCTGGGGAGGTTGAGGTGGGCGACATCTCCGGGAAACGCGGTGAAGGCACCCCGCCCCGTGCGCACGCCCCGCCACCAGCTGAGTCCCGGTCGCTCGATCGTCCCCACGACGACGTCGGTCCCCTCGAGCAGCCGTCGCAGCGTCTCGTTCTCCTCGGGCACGAGGGCCTGCACGGAAAACCGCGCCCGGTCGAGGCACGCGGCGAGAGACACCAGGTACCGTTCGGCGCCTCCGAAGTACGCGGCGTCGGAGACCAACGTCACGACCGTCGGGCGGGTCCCCGTCCTCGTCGCCGTCCCACCGCTCACCGCGGGGCGCCTCCGTCGAAAGACCAGATATCGACGCCGGGAAACGAGACCCGGGACTGCGGCGGGTGCACCTGCTCGAGATACGAGCGCCAGTGCCCCGCCGGATCGACATAATGATCCCGCAGGAGCAGGACGTAGACGCGACGGTGCGCGCGCACCAGGTCCTCGAACAGGACCTTCTGCTCCGTCTCCGGCTTGTCCCACCAATAGCCGACGTCCCCTTTGGTGATGCCATCGGGATGCGCGCGGATCCCCCGCCAGTAGTAGCGCTCCAGGGGCTCATCCGTGCCGATCACGAAGATGAGATCCCCCGGCTGTGCATGTTCCTTGAGGTAGCGGCTGGCGCTCCGGGCATCTTCCTTGGCATAGGCAGGATCGAACGCGAGCTGACCGAGGCTCAGGACGGTCGGTACGACGAGCGCCGCCCCCAGGATCCACGACCGGCGTCGTGAGGATCCGGCCAACCCTTCTCCCAGGATTACGACATAGGCCGGCAGCGCCCCCGAGGCATAGCGGGGATTGAACACTTTCAGGTTTCGCAGAGAGGTGCCGAACGTCAGGAGCACCGGCAGCGTGGCGAGGAGCAAGAAGTAGCGTCCGCCCAGTCCG
>JAGQHR010000954.1 GCA_020431745.1 Candidatus Eiseniibacteriota bacterium | reverse complement strand
TCCCTCCAACCATCCATTCGACCGGTTGCCGCGTCAGCCGGTCTGTTGCGGCAGTCCGTGACGGCGCCTTCGACAACTCGTGCAACGCCTCGGTGCGTGTCCGGCGGCGCGGCGGGTCGCGCGCTCTGCTTCATGTCGAAACGGCGCCGCACTCGACAGCGGGCATCGCGCTTCCGGTGTGGACAGGGCTCCTTCGGCACGCCATCGTCACGATGTCTCATTCATCGTCCCGCGGCCGGGAGTCCGTGAGAGTCGGTGTCGATCGAGGGGAAGCGCTCGTTCCTCTCGCTGCGCATCGCCGTCGTCACGGCCAGCCGACGGGATCTGATCCAGAACAATAAGTCCGAATCAAGAGGGACCTTGCTGCGCCGGCCGATTCGTGGATCCGAGAGCCGGACATTCAGGCATCAAGACATTGTGATGAAAACATTTATGCCACAGCCGCCCATCGCTCGAAGGTGTCGATTCGGGTGGCGCACTAACAGGGAACTCACACTCCCGCGATGCCCCGCGGGGGTAGTCTCATCGTTGCTTCGCCAGGGGATGTGGGTCCTCGGGTTCGTCGCTTTGTCGGGAGCTGCGTCTCTGTCGAGAGCCCAGCTCCCGGTGCTGGGGGACGCCGAGGCCGTGGAGGCGTTTCGAACGGTGTTGGAAGAGTGCCGGACGGCCTCTCCGACGGTCGACAGCCTCTTCACCCGGATCTCGGCGGAGGGCCTGCCCGGCAATCTGTGGATCGGACGAGACTTGGTCGTGACCAACTTCGTCGACCACGAGCCGGGGGTGGAAATGGTCCTGGTGGGACGGACCGTGGTGGATCAACCGATTCCCCCGAGCTGTCTCGTCGACGTGGCGGATCTGATCGCGCTTCGAGAATGGCATCAGCAATGTTCCTGGACCTGGCCGGACACGCTCGAGTGCGGAGTGCTCGCACACGTGTTGGGCGAGTTTCTGGCGAACTGCCGCGGTGAGCGGGACGCGCACGCCGCGGGTCTCGCAGCCGAGAACCGGGCGCTGCGGGACGTAGGGGCGCACGCGACCGTGCGCAGAAGCTTCGTGAAAGGTGCAGAGGATACGCCGCGCATCGAGCGCGCGATCGTCGTCGACGGCGTGACCCATCGAGAAGTGATCCAGGCGGATTCGCACGGAAGGATCGTCTCGGTCACCTGTGTTGCGGAAGGAAGCGAGCCATGAGCAGAGACGCACTTACGCCCAGGGCCCTCACGTCTCATCGGCGGCGGGCACCCTGGCTCGTTCTGGGACTCGTTTCCACCGGAGCGCTCGTCACCCTGGGCGTCGTCCGGGCCGATTCGCGCGACGAAGCGTCGAGCACCGCCGGGATCATCAAGAACGAGGCCTCCCGACTCGAGGACGCCGGAGACGCTCACCTCCACACTTCGGTCGGACCGGGTGTCGTTCGCGGATTGAGCCTGGGTGGCAAGCACGCGTTGCCGGACGACCTCGTGATGAATCGCTTCCAGCACCATGCCGACGTCATCTTCATCGGAGAAGTGCTCGCGGTCGAACCGGCGCCGCCTCTGGTCTCCGGTTTTGCCGAGTCGTATCAGCGCGTTTCTTTCCGCGTCCATGAAACGACCGACGTGCTGCGCGGGACGATTCCGTCGTCCCGCATCACGATCTCGTATCCGGTGGGATGGAATCAGCCGCTGACCCAGTCGACCCGGCCAGCCCTGCGGGAAGATCTGTTCCCAGTCGGGTCGTTCGTCCTGGCCGGGGCCGTATCGGCTCCGGATGGACTCTACGCGATCGACTCTGCCACGGGGGTCGTCGAGCTGTTCGCCGGTCCGGATCAGCGCGACCCGGAAACCGGAACCCCGCTCTACCGGACGCGGGTCGAGGAACTGCGCG
>JAGQHR010000953.1 GCA_020431745.1 Candidatus Eiseniibacteriota bacterium | reverse complement strand
AAGGTGCACACCGGCGAGCCGGGCCGTGGCCCAACCTCGTCCCGAGGTTGACCGCGCTCGGCGACCGGGCCTATCGTCTCCGCGATGCAAGAGCCCAAGAAGCCGACCGCTCTCCCGACGAGTGGTCCCGCGTTCGACGACGTGATCGAGCGGTTTCGAGCGTTCCTGGCGTCCAAGGGACTGCGCTTCACCCGCGAGCGTTCCGAGCTCCTCTCCGCGATCTTTCAGGCTCCTCGCCACTTCGAAGCCGAGGATCTCATCCGCACCGTCGACGAACGAGAGAGCCGGGTGTCCCGCGCCACGATCTATCGGACGCTCGGCCTCCTGGAAGAGTGCGGGATTCTCCGAAAGTCGCTCTTCGGGCACAACCGACACTTCTACGAAAGCACGGTCGGCCGCCACCATCACGATCACCTGGTGTGTATCCGTTGTGGCCAGATTCGGGAGTTCGAGGAAGATCGAATCGAGGATCTGCAGGAAGAGATCTGCACGCGCTTCGGCTACACGATCGTGGACCACGTCCACGAGATCTTCGGGATCTGCGGGGAGTGTCGCGAGCGAGAGGGCAACAACCCCCTCGCCCGTCGATCCTGAATCGCGCCGTCGGAACGGATCGTGTCGGCGGCTCAGGCCGCCCGCGACCGGCGCTTCATCGGCCGTCCCCGACGCCGGGAGGCCTTTTCCCGCAGGCCCAGCTTCTCCAGCCGGTAGCGGAGGCTTCCGCGGCTCATCCGCAGCAGTCGGGCGGCTTCGGTGACGTTCCCGTGGGTACGTCCCAGAGCGGCCTCGAGCACCGCGCGCTCGACGTCCCGGAAGGCGACGCCGCCGGGTGGGAACTCCACGATCGGCGGACCGCCCGAGGGAGGCACCGCGAGCACCGCCTTGGTCGCCGAAAGCTCAGCGGGCAGGTCCGCGGCATCGATGCGTTCGTCTTGGGAGCCGATCAGCACCATGCGCTCGGTCAGGTTGATCAGCTCACGAACGTTGCCGGGCCAATCGTATTTCTGCAGCACGGCCAGCGCGTCGTCCGTCCAGGTCAGCGCGTGTCCGCGGATCCGCGCCGAGAGCTCTCCCAGGTAGTGCCGCGCCAGCAGGGGAATGTCCTCGGGACGCTCCCGCAGCGGCGGCAGCCAGATCGTGACGACGTTGAGACGATGGAGGAGGTCGAGCCGGAACCGCTTCTCCGCGACTTCCGAGTCGAGGTTGCGATTGGTCGCCGTGATCATCCGTGCATCGACGTGCAGGGTCTCCGTTCCCTGGACGCGCCGAATCTGCCCGTCGTCGAGGAACTTCAGGATCTTCGCCTGCAGGGGCAGATCCAGCTCGCCGACCTCGTCGAGGAAGACCGATCCGCCGTCCGCGAGCTCGAGCAGACCGGGCTTGTCGGCCACCGCCGAGGTGAAGGCGCCTTTGACGTGCCCGAAGAGCTCGGACTCCATCAGGTTCGGCGGCATCGCCCCACAGTTGACCTCGATGAAGGGACCACCGACGCGGGGGCTCTCCGTGTGGATCGCCTTCGCGAGCATCCCCTTACCGGTGCCGGTCTCTCCGAGGATGAGGACGGTGGTCCGCGGGCTGGCCGCCACACGGCGCGCCATGTCCAGCGCCTCGAGCAGCTTGGGATGGGATCCCACCAGCCCCTCGAAGCCGCTCAGGCTCCGGCTGTGCCGATGCTCCTGGCGCCACTGTCTCTGCAGCGAGTTACCCGCGGCGCCCAGGATCCGCTCCAGCTCCTGCGGCGGGAACGGGCGGTAGAACCAGTGTCGGATCGGCACCGGGCGAATGGCCCGCGGCGTGAGCGGCGACTCCTCGCGACCGAGAAGGAGCAGCTGACACTGCGGAAAGGTCTCTTTGAATCGACGGATGCGA
>JAGQHR010000952.1 GCA_020431745.1 Candidatus Eiseniibacteriota bacterium | reverse complement strand
GTTCCTCACGTGCCGCGAAGAGGCGGCCGGCGGGGAAACGGGACCCGAGCGAGACCTTCGCTCACAAACGAAACGGTGGGACTCCATGGCAGATCGTAAAAGGGTCGTGATCCTCGGCGCCGGCGGCCGTGACTTCCACAACTTCAACCGCGCGTTCCGCGATGATCCGTCCAGCGAGGTCGTCGCCTTCACGGCGACCCAGATTCCGGGCATCGAGAACCGGCCCTATCCCAAGGAGCTGTCCGGCCCGCTCTACCCGGAAGGGATTCCCATCGTGCCGGAGTCCCAGATCGAACAGCTGATCCGGGAACGGCATGTCCAGGAGGTGGTCTTCTCCTACTCGGACGTGTCCCATGTCCAACTCATGCGGATCGGTTGCTGGATCAACGCTCTCGGACCCGACTTCCGCCTCCTCGGAACCGCGTCGACCTCGGTGGAGAGCCACAAGCCGGTCATCGCGGTGGTCGCGAGCCGCACTGGGTGCGGCAAGAGCCAGACCTCGCGCCGGGTGGCCGAGATCCTGCGTGACCGCGGCCTCAAGGTCGTGGCCATCCGCCACCCGATGCCCTACGGCGACCTGCGCAAGCAGGGCGTGCAGCGTTTCGGCGAGCTGGCCGATCTGGACCGCCACGAGTGCACGATCGAAGAGCGGGAGGAGTACGAGCCGCACATCGTGGCCGGCAACATCATCTACGCCGGCGTCGACTATGAAGCCATCCTCCGCGAGGCCGAGAAGGAGGCCGACGTCATCCTCTGGGACGGCGGCAACAACGACTTTTCCTTCTACCAGGCGGACCTCACGATCACCGTCGTCGACCCGCATCGCCCCGGTCACGAGCTGGACTACTACCCCGGTACGGTCAACCTCCACCTCGCGGACGCCGTCGTCATCAACAAGATGGAGACGGCCGACCCGACTGGCATCGCCACGGTGCGCGAGAACGTCCAGCGCGCCAATCCTTCGGCAACGATCGTCGAGGCGGCGAGTCCCGTGTCGGTGCCCGATCCGGCGATGATCCGCGGCAAGCGCGTCCTGGTGATCGAGGACGGACCGACCCTCACCCACGGCGGCATGAAGTACGGCGCGGGCATGGTGGCAGCCCGCAAACACGGCGCCGCCGAAATCGTCGATCCGCGCCCCTGGCTCGTCGGCGAGCTGCAGGCGACCTTCCAGAAGTATCCGGGGATCGGCACGCTGCTCCCCGCGATGGGATACGGCCCGCAGCAGATCGCCGACCTCGAGGCCACGATCCGGAAGTCCGACTGCGACGCCGTGCTCATCGCGACCCCGATCGATCTGGGGCGCCTCATCAAGATCGACCAACCGGCGGTGCGTGTCGGCTACGAGCTGTGCGAGATCGGCCGGCCGAACCTGACCGACGTGATCGAGGCGTTCTATTCCGGCCGCACGGGCTGGTCCTGATCGGAACTCCCGCCCACCGAGAGACGGGGGCAACGCGCCCGCCAGCGGCCTGCCCCCGACTTCTCCCCACCCTGAGGGTCGCCTCCTGCATGCAGCATCCCGATGCGCTATCCTCGCGCCCGAAGGAGAACCATGCGCGAGAAGGAGAACCATGAGCGACCTGGCTGACAACCAATGCGTTCCCTGCCGGGGCGGAGTGCCACCGCTTTCCGGACCCGAGCTGCTGGACATGTACGAGCAGCTCGCCTCGGGCTGGGCGGTCGTCGACGAGCATCATCTCGAGAAGCAGTACCTCCTCAAGAACTTCCGCGAGGCCCTGGACTTCACCAACAGGATCGGCTCCATCGCGGAAGAGCAGGGGCACCATCCGGACATCCATCTGGCCTGGGGCAAGGTCAAGGTCGCGGTCTGGACCCACAAGATCGACGGCCTGACCTGGAGCGATTTC
>JAGQHR010000951.1 GCA_020431745.1 Candidatus Eiseniibacteriota bacterium | reverse complement strand
AGTGGGAGACGCACGGAAACGTCGGTCTCGCCGGTGACGTCGATGAGCAGGGCACCGCCGTCCTTGCGAATCGTCACATGGTCGGAGGAGGAATCAACCTCGACGAGGGTGGCGTTTCCGCAGTCGTCGAGATGGCGCAGAGCGTCGACCACGACGGCCGCGACCTCGGCCTCCTCATCGTCGATGCGGGGAAGAACCCGGTCCGGAACCAGCTGGATCGCCGCCTGGGCCACCCAAGCCGGGACCGGAACCGTGAGGTGCGCGCCGCCTTCGTGATTCTCGTGAACGTGCACGGTGATCCAACCATCGCGGATTTCCCGCGCCACCAAGGCGCCCACCGAGCCCGCCATGAGAACGGTCAGGGCGACGGCGATTCCGAGCGAGCCGGCGGTTCTGGGCATGGGGATCCTCCTTCGATGTGGACGCGTGCGTTACGCGGGAGCGGACTCAGTCCATTTCCGCCTTTTCATCGATCCAGATGCGGATGTCCGAGCCGTCGTCCGATCCGGTCACGAGAATCGAGCTGCCGTGTTCGCGCAGCGCCTGGAGTCCGGCCACGAGATCCAGCTCGTCTTCGTTTCCGGAGAGCATCGCATCCACCACCTTGATCGGGAGCTGGACGTCGATGTGGTTTCCCTGCTCGTCCTCATGCCGGCGATGGTGCTCGAGGACGCGAATCTTGAGGAGTCCACCTTCCTTGGCCACGCTGACGGATTCGTGCCGGCTCTCCACGGAGACGAACTGACCGTCCTTGGTATCGCGAACGGCGTTCCAGAGCTTGCGCAGCTCGACGCCGTCGAGGTCGGTATCGTCGACCCGGATCCGGCCGTGGCCGAACTCCTCGGTTTCGATCATGGGGAGGAGGGTTTCGATGAGCTCGATCGGGACGTTGACGCGGACGCGGTCGCCGTCGGGATCGTCGCTGTCGATGCGGACATGGAGCCAGTATTGATCGCCGGCCATGGCCGAGCCGACCAGGAGGAGCCCGCTCAGGGCGCCGAGCAACACAGATCGGAACATGATTCGCACCTCCAAGAATGCTGTCGGGGGTCCCGAGGGTCGGAGCGGGTGGTCCTCGCCGGCGCCGTCGGGTCAACCGGAACGATGTCCTCTACGCGTCCGGTGGGAGAGGGTTGCCGGAAAAGAACGGGGGCTCGTCCCCCCGCCGGAAGAGGAGCACCGACTCCACGTGTGCGGTGTGGGGGAACAGGTCGACGATCTGGAGGGACTCCGGCACGTATCCGGACTGACGCAGGCCGGCGGCGTCCCGGGCCAAAGTTGCCGGGTTGCAGGAGACGTAAAGGATCCAGCGCGGCTGCAGCCCGGGGAGGCGGCTCAAGGCGCGCGGATGGAGGCCGGCCCGAGGAGGGTCCACGACCACTCCGTCGAAGTCCCCCTCCTGCTCGCGGATCCACTCTTCCACGTCACCGGCGAGGAACTCGACCCCGGTCAACCCGTTGGCGAGGGCATTCCGCCGCGCATCGTCGATCGCGGGGGCCACTTGGTCGATTCCGAGCACCCGGCGGAAGCGGCCGGCCAGAGCGAGCGCGAACGTTCCGGCGCCGCAGTAGAGATCGAGCAGGCGATCGCCGGGCAGCGGACGCACGATCGCGCGGACCGTCCGAATCAGTCGCTCCGCGGCTTGGGTGTTGGTCTGGAAGAAGGAGAGCGCGTGCAGGTCGAAGACGAGATCGTCGAGTCGTTCGCGGAAGTGGGGGCGGCCGCAGAGGACGCGCGTCAGCTCCCCCCGCGCGACGGTGGCCCGCGTCCGATTCTCCAGCACCACCGCACCGGTCAGGCCGGGGATCTCTTTTTCGAGCACCGGGCCGAGCGCGCCGAGCCGTTCGTCGTCCTCGCGAACTACGAGGGCGAG
>JAGQHR010000950.1 GCA_020431745.1 Candidatus Eiseniibacteriota bacterium | reverse complement strand
CTCGGGTGGAACCTGGGCGGGCGCCACTGAAAGCCTGAAGCACGGATGGGTCCCCGTTTGGGTCGAAACATCGACCGATCCAAAGAGCGGGAGCGGTCAACTCCGGGAGTTGGGGGCGCGGGCACTTCCCGGCCTCGACCAATCGGACTTGGTGGGTACTCTCACGACCACAACCGTGTCCTCGCCGACTACCTGAGCCGGTTGAGCCTTCTGTTGCCGCTGTGGCCCCGGCAGTGGTGTTGCCGGGGTAGATACGCCAGGCAACATCTCCCCCGATATCTCCTGTGGTCAGAGTCATCCCAACGGTGGTGGTGTGCCAAGAGGAGCCTCCGGGAAGTCCGGGACGGTTCAAGGGTTCAAGGCCCAGGTCGACACCGGCGATAGCGACGGCGTCTACTCAGCATCCCGCCCCGTCCACACGTACTCGAGTCGGTCGCATTCGGCGGCGACTGAGCGGACGAGAAGTTGAAACTCCGCAGGAGTCAGCCCGGCCTTGGGAGCCCATGCCTCACCGACGACGGAGCCCTTGCGATCGATCCGGAAACCGACCGGAGAGCGACTACGATTCCGGAGCCAGAGCTTCCGAGCCATCTCGTCGGCATCCTCAATGGCGGATCTCCGCATCACGATGCCCGAGATTCGATAGCCGTCCGCCAACTCCTCGACCGAGACTCGATGGCTACGCTCGTTTCGGAATCGCACCCGTACGGAGGCCCCCTCGATCTGGAGGTCGACCGCATCACACAAGGAGTGCCAGCTACTCGTCATAGAGGCCCTCCCGGTCGAGATTGTCGCGGAACTCCTCGAGAGGGCGATCCCGATCGGGAAGAAGGTCCGCCTCGAGCCGATCGGCGCTCGTGACGATCCGCCCAATGAGCGAAGCGACTCGCTGAGCGTCGTGGGATGGATCTCCCAAGAGCACGTCCCCCTCCACGGTCAGATTGTAGGAACGGTGGTCCTTCGTAGCGATGGCTCCGATACGGACATGAGATCGTTCCGACCACGCCCGAATCTGCTCGACCTGCTGGGAGAACTCGACTACACCGATGGGACTGATGCAGCGCACGGACGGAACCCGGTGGTGGGAGCCCAGAAGAAGGGAAAAGGGCTGCACGCGACCGCCCCGCAACCGGAACGGAAGCCTGGCGCTGGCCAGGAGAAACCCGCGTCTCGGCGACGACCCCATCGGCTCCCACTCCAATGGCACAATCGATTCTTCGTCCGGTGCGACCGCACCGTCTCGTTCCACGACCCAGCCTTCTGTCGACTTCCGAAGTCGCTTCAGCACATCTGGCAACGCGGCGAACCGTTGCTGAATTTCGTCGACGTCAGTGGACTCGATCGTCAGGTCGCGGGATCGGCCGTTCAGGAGTGCGTCATTGATCGGAAAGGCGGTTCGAAGCACCTCCGTGATCTGCGGCACGACCCGGTCGAACAGCGCGATCTCTCGCTTCACGTCGATCCGTCTCTCCTCGCGCTTGTCGACGGTGAGTCCCTCGTGCATGAGACGAAGGAAGGTGTTCATCCGGGAGAGGACGCGCCGTACCTGCAAAACCTCGACGGTGTCTTCCAGGTGCGGAATGTACACCTGGAGCTTGTCTTGATCCGCAATGGCAGCTCCAGCGCCTGCGTCACGGTCGCTTGCATCGGAATCAGGCTCAGGAGAACGAGAGTCAGCCAAGCTGCTCAGGCGAGCCAGCCGCCGGTCAGTTTGAGACCGGACCCGATCGATGCGACCGATCCGCTGCTCCATGGACGACGGGGTCCAGGCCACTCCGTAGTGGAAGACGTCGGAGCAAAACGTATGCAGGTCCTCGCCTTCTTGGAGGACATCGGTACTGACGAGGACGAGTGGATAGCCCGGCATCCGAAACTGA
>JAGQHR010000949.1 GCA_020431745.1 Candidatus Eiseniibacteriota bacterium | reverse complement strand
GTCGGGCGGCATCGGGAAGGTCATCCGCAGGAACTCCCCGCGCTCCTCCTTCATCCGTGCGGTGACCCAGGGTTCGTAGAACGCCGGCCGGATGTCGTGCGCCAGATGATCCCTCCTCGCGGCCTCCGCGTTCACGAGCGGTCTCCAGAGCTCCTCGGCATCGGCGAAGTAGTTGAGCTTGGGCACAGAGAAGATCACCGGAGCCGTATCGTCGGGTCGACGCAAGCGGTCGACCGCGCTCAGCATCCCGGGCGTGATCGCCTCGCCCCAGTAGCTGATCTCGAATCCTTTGCTCCACGCTCCACCGGTGCCGCCCAGCATCAGGTTTCGGTACCCCAAGCCGAACGGTTCGGCGCGCCAGGCGGTGCCGATCGCCCAGACTCCCGCCACGATCGCGGTGGCGGCGACGAGCCGCCGCAGGTTGATTCGCTCCGCCTCGAGATCGAGGAGACGTTGGAGGAATCCGGCCGCGACCAGAGCGACCGCGAGGTAGACGAAGACGTACTGCCGGGTCACGTCGTGATTCGGAGTCCCGGGCAGCAGCCCCACGAAGAAGGTGATTCCCAAACCGGTGATTCCCAGCGCGAGCGGCCAGTCCGCGATCCGCTGCGCGCGCAGCTGCCGGAAGAGCGAGGCCAACCCGATTCCGAATCCCGGCACGAAGAGGAGCACGGTTGCCAGCGGCAAGGTCGTGATCGTCTCGACGATCCGGTAGTGCCACGGAGGACGAAAACCCCAGTTCTGACCCCAGTAGTAGACGGCGATCGGGATCCACTGCCCGCGCGACACGCACTGCCGCAGATAGTCGACGTACCGCGCCGTCCCGCCCTGCCAGGGCCAGAAGAACGGATCGAGGACGAGCAGCCCCGAGACCCCGATCACGATCCCCAGACCCGCCACCAGCCAGAATCGCGGGCGGCGCCACTCTCCGAGGATTGCGGCGGTTCCCAGCACCCAGCCGATCGCCAGCACATCGGTGAACTTGGCGGCGAACGCGAGCGCGCAGACCACGACGAAACGCGCAATCGGCCATCGTCCACCGGCCAGTGCCGACGGCAGGGAAAGGGCGAGCGCGACCCAGAAGAAGCACTGCATGATCTCGGTAGCGCCGAGATGCGCGTGCGCCCAAATCGCCGGGACGCCGGCGAAGAGGAGCGTACCGCTCACCGACGCGACTTGGCCGTATCGCCGTCGCATCAGTGCGTAGAGGAGCCCGACCGTGAGCCCGAAGAGCAGAGCGACCGCGCCTCTCATCGAGGCGAGATCGGATTGCCCCGCCCAACGAAAGGGCGCACTGGCCAGTCCCATCCAGGTCTCGTTGAGCGGCGGATGGCCGTTGTAGGCGGGATGCTGCAACCAGGCGTGGCGAATCGCGTTCGGCGTGAGCAGGGAGTCCACATCGGCACTACCTGCGAGCCCGGTGACTCCCACGATCCACTCGCGTTGGAGACGCGCGAAACGGAGGTAGGTGGGCTCGTCCCACGTCAGTCCGTAGTCGAGCACCCGCACCCAGACCAACCCGAAGACGACGAGGGCGAGCCCCACGGACAGCGCGCGATCCCGGTTCATCGACGGACGCTTCTCCCAGCCACCATCGCGGAGCTCCGCGCCCGAGCCGATCACACCAGCGTAGCGACGGACTCGACGCGGAAGCCGGCCTGGCGGAGACCGTGGACATCGACGGGATCGAGCCAGAGCTCGCTCCACACATGGCCGTCGAGATACTGCTGCGTCCTCGTCTCCCCTCGCACCGTCAGCTGACGGAGCTCGGGCAGCCGCTGCATCGCGCACTCGACGCGGACGAGGGTTCGCAGATCGCGAATCGCCTCGGCGAGCCTCGCCTTCACCCGCTGGCGGTCTTCCGGGTCGAGCGCGGAA
>JAGQHR010000948.1 GCA_020431745.1 Candidatus Eiseniibacteriota bacterium | reverse complement strand
GTCCGAGTACCTCGAGCGCGCGCAGGAGTTGCGCGAGAAGATGGTCGAATCGATCGCGGAGACGGACGACACCCTGCTCGAGAAGTACCTGTCGGGCGAAGAGGTCGCGGAGGAGGAGCTGAAAGCGGCGCTTCGCGCCGCGGTCGTGACGAATCGTCTCCATCCGGTGATCTGCGGCTCGGCGTTCAAGAACAAGGGTGTCCAGCCGCTCCTGGATGCGGTCATCGACTACCTCCCGTCGCCGCTGGACGTACCCCCTGTGCAGGGGCTCGAGCCGGGGACCGAGCAGCCGATGGAGCGGAGCGCGGATGACTCGGCGCCCTTCGCCGGGCTCGTGTTCAAGATCATGTCCGACCCGTTCGTCGGGCAATTGGCCTTCTTCCGCGTCTACTCGGGTTCGGTTCAGTCGGGTACCGGCGTCATCAATACGACGAAGGACCAGAAGGAGCGCATCGGCCGTCTGCTCAAGATGCACGCGAACAAGCGTGAAGAGATTCAGGCGGTCTACGCCGGAGACATCGCGGCCGCGGTCGGTTTGAAGACCGTGTCGACTGGCGACACCGTCTGCGATCCGGGGCACCCCATCGTTCTCGAGGCCATGAGCTTCCCGGAGCCGGTGATCTCGGTTTCCATCGAGCCGAAGACCAAGGTCGATCAGGAGAAGCTCGGTGTCGCGCTCGCGAAGCTGATGCAAGAGGACCCGACGTTCAAGGTTCATACCGAGCCGGACACCGGGCAGACCCTGATCTCTGGAATGGGAGAGCTCCACCTCGAGATCATCGTCGATCGCCTGACGCGCGAGTTCAACGTCCAGGCGAACGTGGGCAAGCCGCAGGTCGCCTACAAGGAGACGATCACGGTCGAGGCCGATGGCGATGGGCGCTTCGTTCGGCAGACCGGCGGCCGCGGACAGTATGGCCACGCGAAGATCCGGCTTCGTCCCACGACGGAGGCGGATTTCGTCTTCAACAACAAGATCGTCGGTGGCGTGATCCCGCGAGAGTTCATCAAGCCGATCGAGCAAGGGATCCGGGAGGCCCTCGAGAGCGGGCCCTTGGCCGGTTACCCGATTTCTGGTGTCGAGGTCGAGCTCTACGACGGAAGCTTTCACGATGTCGACTCCTCCGAGATCGCTTTCAAGATCGCCGGATCGATGGCGTTCCAGGACGCGTCGAAGAAGGCGAAGCCGGTGCTGCTCGAGCCCGTCATGGCGGTCGAGGTCGTCACGCCGGAAGAGTACATGGGCGAGGTGATCGGGGATCTGACCTCGCGGCGCGGTCGGGTGCAGCACATGGAGCCGCGCGGGCACGTGCAGGTCATCACCTGCAAGGTGCCGCTTTCGGAGATGTTCGGCTACGCGACCGACGTCCGGTCGCTCTCGCAGGGGCGCGCGAGCTACACGATGCAGTTCGCTGCCTACGAGCAGGCCCCCAAGACTGTCGCTGAGGAAGTGGTCGCCAAGGCGGCCGGTTGATCCACGGATAGGTACCCAGAGGGAATCGGAGATTAGGCCATGGGCAAGGAGAAATTCGATCGTTCGAAGCCGCACGTGAACGTGGGGACGATTGGTCACGTGGATCACGGCAAGACGACGTTGACGGCGGCTTTGACGAAGGTGGCGGCGGACAAGGGCTGGGCGAAGTTCGTGAGCTACGACGAGGTGGCGAAGGCGTCGGAGTCTCAGGGTCGTCGGGATCCGACGAAGATTCTGACGATCGCGACGTCTCACGTGGAGTACTCGACGGAGAACCGGCACTACGCTCACGTGGACTGTCCGGGTCACGCGGACTACGTGAAGAACATGATCACGGGCGCGGCGCAGATGGACGGCGCGGTGCTGGTGGTGTCGGCGGTGGACGGTCCGATGCCTCAGACTCGTGA